>CAZVWX010000022.1:0-11044 GCA_964631105.1 uncultured Prevotella sp.
CAGCCAAGGAGGCCGCCAAGACCACCACCACCACCAACCCCTAAGCGCACGGCCCCTGCAAGAGGACATGGCACTGCGTGCGTGCGTCCGCCTACGCCTCTGGTGAGGCTGCGAGCGGGTTCCACCCTTGCGCGGGCATGTCGAGCTCGTTTCCGTCGCGTGTGATGAGGCGCAGCCCCAGCTCCTCGCGGGTGATGTAACCGATTTGCCTGACACCCTCGACGGCACCGAGCCGGTCGTGGTCGCCGATGGGCACAGTGAAGAGCATCTCGTAGTCCTCGCCCCCGTTCAGTGCACAGGTTGTGACGTTCATGTTCAGCTCTTCCGCCATCACCGCCGTCTGGTAGTCGATGGGCAGGTTCTTCTCATAGATGCGGCATCCGCAATGGCTCTGGCGGCAAATGTGGTGCAGCTCGCTGCTCAGCCCGTCGGAGATGTCCATCATGGCCGTGGGCCTTATCCCGGCTCGGGCCAACCGCGCGGGGATGTCGCCCCGCGCCTCGGGCTGGAGCTGCCGCTGGATGAGGTACTCCTTGCCGGCGAAGTCGGGCTGGAAGTCCTCCACGGCGTGCCGCCGTGCGTTGAGAGCCTGGACGCGCGCCGTGTCGTGGGCCTCGCTGGCCTGCCGCATCTGCTTGTTGAAGTCGTCGATTTGCTGGTAGTAGACGCTTTTTTCCCGTTCCAGCAACTGCAGTCCCATGTAGGCCGCCCCGAGGTCGCCGCTGACACACACCAAGTCGGTTTCGCGTGCCCCGCTCCGATAGACGATGTCGGCGCTTCCGGCCTCGCCGACGCACGTGATGCTGACGGCCAGTCCCGTGAGCGACGACGTGGTGTCGCCCCCGACCACGTCGACCTGCCATTTGTCGCAGGCGGCCCGCAGTCCGCGGTAGAAGTCGTCCACGTCCTCCACCTTGAAGCGCCGCCCCAAGGCCAGAGAGACGAGCATCTGTCGTGGCGTGCCGTTCATGGCGAAGATGTCGCTCAGGTTGACCATTGCCGCCTTGTAGCCCAGGTGCTCCATGTCGATATAGGTCAAGTCGAAGTGGATGCCCTCCATGAGCATGTCGGTGGTGACGAGCACCTCCTTGTCGGGATAGTGCAGCACGGCGCAGTCGTCGCCCACGCCGAGCCTTGTGGACTCGTTTCTGGGCTTGAAGCCCGCCGTGAGCCGCCCGATGAGTCCGAACTCGCCTAGTTGCTTGATTTCCATGGCCGCTTATTCGGTTCTTCTGATCATCTCTCTGAAAATTTCCGTCATGCGGGGCTGTGCCTCGTTGGCCGCCCTCTGCACCTCCTCGTGGCTCACCTCCACGGGCACGTCGAAGCCGCCCAGGTCGGTGATGACGCTGATGCCGAAGACACGGATGCCGCAATGGCGGGCCACGATGACCTCGGGCACGGTGCTCATGCCCACGGCGTCGGCCCCCAGGAGTCGGTACATGCGGTATTCGGCAGGCGTCTCATAGGCCGGCCCCATGTCGCCCAGGTAGACGCCGTGCTGCAGCTTGACGCCCTTCTGGCGCGCGATGTCGTCGGCCAGGGCGATGAGCTTCCGGTCGTAGGGCTCGTGCATGTCGGGGAAGCGCGGCCCGGTGGGGAAGTTGCGGCCCCGCAGCGGGCTTTCCGGGAAGAAGTTGATGTGGTCGGTGATGACCATCAGGTCGCCGATGGCGAACCCGGGGTTCATGCCGCCCGCGGCGTTGCTAACGAAGAGCGTGCGTATGCCCAGCTCGTGCATCACCCGCACGGGGAAGGTCACCTCCTTCATGGAGTATCCCTCGTAGTAGTGGAAGCGCCCCTCCATGGCGAGGATGTCCTTGCCGCCGAGCTTTCCGAAGATGAGCTTCCCCTCGTGCCCCTCGACCGTGGAGACGGGGAAGTTGGGGATTCCGGCATAGGGGTACTCGTGGCGCTCAGTTATCTCGGAAGCTAATTGTCCGAGTCCGGTGCCCAGGATGATGGCCGTCGCCGGCCTTGCGGTCATCCTTTCCTTTAACCAGGATGCTGTTTCTTGAATTTTTGCGTACATAGCTTATGATGTTGTGGTTGAAGATTTCTTCCTGCTGCTGCATGAACTTCACGCGGATGGGGAGCACGTGCAGGCGTTCCCTCACCTGGTCGGAGAGGCCGCTGAGCGGGATGAGCCTTGCCGCGTCCTTCTCGGTGGTGAGGACGAGCTTCGGCTCGTCCATGCCGGCGAAGGTGTCGTTGATGCGTGCCACGTCCTTCTCGCTGAAGGCGTGGTGGTCGGCGAAGGTCATGGGCGTGATGTCGGGCCCGTATTTTGCCAGGTCGACCATCATCTGCTTGGGCGAGGCAATGCCAGTGAGCAGGAGCACGTGCCGTCCCCGGAGCTGCTCCAGCCCCATCTGTCGCGTGCCGAAGAGGAGGCGCGGGCTGTCATAATCGATGGTGGTGAAGAAGAGCTCCTGGTAGGGATATAGGTTCATGGCCTTGGTGAGCACGCGGAACTCCATGGGCTTCAAGTCCTTGGGGCACTTCGTGATGATGACGATGTCGGCCCTGCTCTTGCCGCTTTGCGGCTCTCGCAGTCGTCCGGCGGGCAGCAGCTTGTCGTAGATGATGATGCGGTGATAGTCGATGAGGAGGATGTTGATGCCCGGTTTGACGAATCGGTGCTGGAAGGCATCGTCGAGCAGGATGACATCCACGTCGCTCGTCGGCGAGTCCTGCTGCAGCCGGTCGATGCCCTCGCATCGGCTGCGGTCCACGGCCACGTAGATGTCGGGGAACTTGGCGTGCATCTGGTAAGGCTCGTCGCCGATGTCCTGCATGCGCGTCTGGCTGTCGGCGAGCACGTATCCGCGGCTCTTCCGCTTGTATCCTCTCGACAGCACGGCCACCTTGGCCTGGTCTTTCAGCAGCCGCACGAGGTATTCCACGTGGGGTGTCTTCCCCGAGCCGCCCACGGTGATGTTGCCCACCGAGATGACGGGTATGTCGAACGCCCTCGACCGCAGCACGCCCACGTCGAAGAGCCAGTTGCGCAGCCTGACGCCGAGGCCGTAGAGCCACGACAGCGGCGTGAGCCACTCGTTGATTTTGATGAAGTCGCCTTCCACCCTCATGCCGGTTTCCTCTTTATTTTATTTGATGTTGGGCTCAAAGGGGATTCTGGCCTGCACGGGGGCCATCTCGTCCACGTATTTCATGAGCATGAAGGGCTTGTAGTATTGTCCGAGCGTGAGCCGGAGCTGCTCGTCCAGATGGCTCCCCTTGCCGCCGCCCTTGCTCATGAGCTGGTCCAGCCAGTCGTCCTTGGCGGGATAGGACTGCGTGTAGTAGTCGTCGGTGCGGGCGAGCTTGGCCGCCTTGGCGACAGCCGCGTCGAGCCCGCCCAGCTCGTCGACGAGGCGTATTTTCAAGGCGTCCTGTCCGAGCCAGACGTGGCCTTGCGCGATTTTCTCCACCTGGCCGACGCTCATGTGGCGCCCGGCGGCCACGCGGCTTCTGAAGAGCTGGTAGCCCCGGTCGACATAGGCCTCGAGCATGGCCATCTCGTCGGGCGAGAAAGGTCTCGACCGCGTTCCGAAGTCGCTGTGCTTGTTGGTCTTTACCTGGTCGAACTTGAGGCCGAGCTTTTGGGTGAGCAGCTCGCTGGCGTCGGGGAAGAGGCCGAAGATTCCGATGCTCCCCGTGAGCGTGGTCGGCTCGGCCACAATCCAGTTTGCCCCGGCCGAGATGTAGTAGGCTCCCGAGGCGGCCATGCCCCCCATCGACACGACGACGGGCTTCTTCTGCTTGAGCAGCTCCACCTGGTGCCAGATTTGCTCCGACGCGAAGGCGTCGCCGCCACCCGAGTTCACGCGCAGCACCACGGCCTTCACGTCGTCGTCGGCGGCCAGCCTGGCCAGGTCGCGGCACACCTCGTCGCTGGCGATGTCGTGGCTCATCGAGGCCATGCCGGAAATGCTGTTCACGATGTCGCCGTAGGCGTAGTAGACGGCAATCTCGTCGTCGCCGTCGTTGTCGTCGGCCTTCACGTTGGCCATGTCGGCGACGGAGAGTTGCGGAATCTCGTCATCCTCGTCCAACCCGAGCCGCTGCTTCACGATGCCCTTCATCTGCTCGGCATACACCAGTGCGTCGACCATTCCGAGCCGCTTGTAGCTCACGGCGGCCTCGAAGGTCAGGTTGCGGTCGGCGTAGGCGTTGAGCGAGTCCTTGCTGAGCTTGCGGCTCTGGGCCACGGCGTCCACCACGTTGCCCCAGATGCCGTTCAGGTAGGCCGTCACCTGGGCGCGGTTGGCGTCGCTCATCTTGTCGGCCGTGAACCGCTCGGGCAGGCTCTTGTAGGCCCCCACCTTGGCCAGCTGCATCTTGATGCCGAGCTTCTTCAGCAAGTCCTTGTACATCACCGGCTCGGACACGAGCCCCTGCCACACCACGCGCCCCTCGGGGTTCAGGTACACCTTGTCGGCCGCCGAGGCCAGATAATAGGTTCCCTGCGTATAGGCGTCGGCATAGGCAATGATGAACTTGCCCGTCTTGCGGAAGTCGGCCAGCGCCCTGCGGACGGCCTGGAGCGAGGCGTAGGAGTCGGACAGCAGCACGCCGCCCTCCAGATAGATGCCCTTGATGTGGTCGTTGGTCTTGGCCTTGTGTATGGCGCCGAGCAGGTCGTCGAGCCCCGTCACGGCGCCGTCGCCGCCCAAGAGGCCGTCGAGCGGGCCGCGGGCCTCGGCCTGCTCGGTGATGGCCCCCTTGAGCTTGATGACGAGCACGGAGTTGTCCTTGACGCTTTTGGTGGCCTGGCTCGACGAGACCATGCCCACGACGCTGATGAAGCCGATGAAGGCAAGGAGGAGCGCCGTGACGACAAGGCCGGCAACGGTGGCCAGCACATACTTGAGGAAATCTTTCATTGTTGCTTCTTGTTTTGGTTGGTTTTCTTTCCGCGAAGATAGCATAAATCGGCCAAACGGCAAAGAGAAACGATGCTTTTTCCCTTGAAATATCAAAATCTTAACAAGTTTTGCCAAAATATTGTGGGGCTTCGGCGATGGTTTTGTTAACTTTGCATCCTAAATCAACGAATGACCTGAACAAGATGAAAAAAATCACAATCACGCTTCTCGCCCTGTTGTGGCTGGCGGCGACGGCCGGAGCCAAGGGCCGTGTGGAGCTTTGGCCCGACGGCACCCCCATGGACGCCTGGTTCCATGACACCACGAAAGTCGACGTCGCAACGCTCGGGCGCAAGTATGTGGTGACCGACTACGGCGTCACCGCCACGGACACCAACAAGGTGCAGACCGAGGCCCTCCAGGGCGTCATCGACCTGTGCGCGGCCCAGGGTGGGGGAGTGGTGGTGGTGCCGCGGGGCACCTTCCTCACCGGCGCACTGTTCTTCAAGCCCGGCACGAACCTCTACCTGGAGGAAGGCGGGCGCCTCAAGGGCAGCGAGCACGTTGCCGACTTCCCCATTCTGGAAACCCGCATCGAGGGGCAGACGTGCAAATACTTCCCAGCCCTGGTCAATGCCGACGGCCTCGACGGGTTCACCATCGCCGGGCACGGAACCATCGACGGCAACGGGTGGAACTACTGGCGCGAGTTCTGGATTCGCCGCAAGTGGAACCCCCAGTGCACCAACAAGGACGCCCAGCGCCCCCGGCTGGTGTACATCTCCAACTCCAAGAACGTCACCTTGCAGGACGTGCGCCTCGTGGCCAGCCCGTTCTGGACGACACACCTTTACAAGAGCGACCACGTGCGCTATCTGGACTGCTACATCTGGTCGGCCACCAGCGGGCCGGTGAAGGGCCCCTCGACCGACGCCATCGACATCGACGTGTGCCACGACGTGCTGGTGCATGGCTGCTACATGAGCGTCAACGACGACGCCGTGGCCATCAAGGGCGGCAAGGGCACCTTTGCCGACAAGGACTCCACCAACGGACCCACCGAGCGCGTGCTCATCGAGAACTGCCATTATGGCACAGCACACGGATGCCTGACGCTGGGCAGCGAGAGCCTCACCGACCGCAACATCGTGCTGCGCAACAGCCATGCCGAGAGCGTCTCGCGCGTGTTGTGGCTCAAAATGCGCCCCGACACGCCGCAGCACTACCAGTACGTCACCATTGACGGCATCACGGGGAAGGCGGGAAACTTCCTCATCGTGAGACCATGGACGCAGTTCTTCGAGCCGCAGAAGCGCGACGACATGCCGCTGAGCCAGTGCGACCACATCGTGATGAAGAACATCAAGATGGAGGTGGGCAACTTCTTCAACGTGGGCCTTAGCGACAAGTACCGCCTCACCGACTTCTCGTTCGAGAACATCGACGTGAAGGACAAGAAGAACGCCTTCGACAAGAACCTCATAGAGAACACCACGGTGAAGAATGTGAGAATCAACGGCGTCGTGGTGAAATGACTCCCACGGATGCATGATAACGACAAATCGACGGATGATTTAACAATTCAATGATGAGAAAGCTTATACTGGCCATTCTGGCCCTATGCGGACTGGGCGTCCACGCCCAGGACTTCACGTTTGACATGACCCAGCCCCAGCCCCGCTACAGCGACGACACGGGGTATGGCTATGACGTGAACGGCACGCCCGACAAGAAGTCGGCGGATCCGTTCTTCTTCAGCGTCAAGGTGCCCGACGGGAACTATCGCGTCACCGTAACCCTGGGCAGCAAGAAGAAGGATGCACTCACCACCGTGCGTGCCGAGAACAGGCGGCTGTTCGTCGAGCCTACGGCTACGAAGAAGAAGGAGTTCAAGATCTTCACCTTCGTGGTGAACAAGCGCAGCCCGCAGATTGACGAGAAGACGCGGGTGCGCATCAAGCCGCGCGAAAAAGACTATCTGCACTGGGACGACCGGCTCACGCTGGAGTTCAACGGCCCGGCGCCGGCCGTGAAAGAAATCAAGATAGAGCGTGACACTACGGCCACGACGCTCTTCCTTTGCGGCAACTCCACTGTGGTGGACCAGAGCCGCGAGCCCTGGGCCTCGTGGGGGCAGATGTTCCCCCGGTGGTTCGATGACAAGGTGGCCGTGTGCAACCTGGCCGAGAGCGGCCTAACGGCGGGCTCGTTCCTCGCCCAGGGGCGGCTCGACTACATCCTGGCGCATCTCAAGAAAGGCGACTATGTTTTTTGCGAGTTCGGCCACAACGACCAAAAGGAGCACTCGCCCGGGGCGGGCGCCTGGTACAACTTCAGCTTCAACCTGAAGAAGTACATCGACTTGGTGCGCCAGAAGGGTGGCACCATCATCTTCTGTACGCCCACGCAGCGGCGCGCCTTCGACAAGGACAAGCGGCACATCGTGGAGACCCACGGCGACTATCCCGACGCCATGAGGGCCGTGGCCGCACGCGAGAAGGTGCCGGTGGTGGAACTGCACGACATGACGCGCACATTCTTCGAGGCTTTGGGCTACCAGAACAGCACGAAGGCGCTGGTGCACTATCCCGCAGGCACGTTTCCGGGGCAGGAGAAGGCCTTGGCCGACAACACCCACTTCAACACGTATGGGGCCTACGAGGTGTCCAAGATGGTGGTGATGGGGCTCAAGAAGCTGGGCCTGCCCATCGTGGCCGACCTGCGCCCGGACTGGAAGGATTTCGACCCGGCCTATCCCGACGACTTCAGCAAATTCGTGTGGTATCCGTCGCCCATCTTCGAGGTGGCCAAACCCGATGGAAACTAACGGCTGCATGACGCGGCCCCGGTGATGGAGAGGCGAAAAATATTCTTCTCACACCGCGAGGAGGTCTGGAACTCCTGGAGCCATGCTTTCGGCATCGCTCTGGGGGTGGTCTTCGGCACCATCTTCCTGGTGTGGTGCTTCCGCTACCATAGCGGATGGGGCACGCTTGGCGTGTCGCTCTATCTCTTTGGCATGCTGTCGAGCTATGTGGCCTCCACGGCCTACCACGCCCTCTCGGCCCGTTCCGTATGGAAGGAGCGCCTGCGCAAATGGGATCATGCCGCCATCTATTGGCACATCGCCGGCTCGTATTCGCCCATCACGCTCATTGCCATGCGCCACCAGGGGGCATGGGGATGGGGGCTGTTCGCCTTCATATGGCTATGCGCCATTGTGGGCACGTGTACGTCGTTCCGGCGGCTCAAGCCCCACAGCAACGTCGAGACCGTCGTGTATGTGGGCATGGGGCTTTGCGTGCTGGTGGCCTTCAGGCCGCTGCTGGAATGCGTGCCGGCGGGAGCGGTGGCATGGATTGTGGCCGAGGGGGTGATGTATGTCACCGGCGCCCTGTTCTATACGCTTCACAAACGGAAGTACATGCACACGGTGTTCCACTTCTTCGTGCTCCTGGGAAGTCTCTGCCACATCGTCGCCGTATGGGACATCTTGATGGAATATCTATGACCCCGCGTGGGCTTGGCGGAGCATAGGAAAATAGAGCAGAGAAAAATGCTGATTAGAATTTGCAATTTCATTTCCAGGTTCATGGCCATCATCGTGGTTGTGGTGGCCGGTGTGGCCCTGTTGGCTCCCGCCTCGTTTCATTGGGTTTCCACGTCGTGGATAGCGCCGATGCTGGGCTTGGTGATGTTTGGCATGGGGCTGACCCTCGACCCCCTCGACCTCAAGATAGTCTTCATGAGGCCCAAGGACATCATCATTGGCAGCCTGGCACAATTCACCATCATGCCCGCCGCGGCCTTCGCCCTGACCCGCCTTTTCCATCTGGACGACGAATTGGCCGTCGGTGTCATCCTCGTCGGGTGTTGTCCGGGCGGCACAGCATCCAACGTGATGACCTATCTGGCCAAGGGCGACCTGGCGCTCTCGGTCGGCATGACCACCGTGAGCACCATCCTGGCACCCCTCCTCACGCCCCTCCTCACGTTGCTGTATGCGGGAACCCGGGTCCACGTGGATGCTTGGGGCATGTTTCTGAGCATCATCGAAGTCGTCATTCTGCCCATCATCCTTGGTTTTCTTTTCCAAAAGATGTTTCCACGGGCCACCCGGCGGGCCTCGGCGGGGTTGCCCGCATTCTCGTCGGTCATGATTGCCCTCATTGTGGGAAGCATCGTCAGCGCCAATTCGGCCAAGTTGCTTGTGGGCGGGGCTCTGGCCGTCGTGGTCGTCGTCCTGCACAACATTTGCGGATTGTCGCTGGGCTACGCCCTCGGTCGCATCCTCCGCTTGCCCCCCTCCAAGTGCTCAGCCATATCGATAGAAGTGGGCATGCAGAACTCGGGGCTGGCCAGCTCGCTGGCCACGGTGCATTTTGCCATGTACCCTATGGCCACGGTGCCCGGCGCCATCTTCTCGGTATGGCACAATCTGAGCGGCGCCGTCGTGGCCAGGGTCTATGCGCACCGCCAGGAAGCGGCAGACCGGGCGAATGGAAAATGATGGGGGAGGAGGCTTCCTGCCGGCGCAAGCACACGCCTCTCACCTATTATATAATACCAAACATATAGAGAAAGAGGGTGCATCAAAATTGCTTCTTGCTGCAATTGCCACAAGGCGTCAATTTTGATGCACCCTCATTTGCTTTTAGCGAGAAAGTGGGTCGCAAGCGTTCCTTTTCTTGCCAAGGTGTCGACCCAAACGAGCTTTGCTTTGTTCGCCGAGTTACTCGGGAAGGGAAGAAGATGCGGGGCACACCTGCTTAAAGGTCAGTTCATCCTTGTTCGGACTCTTTCCCACCGAAATGGTATCGCCCGGCTTGAGTTCCCCACTCAGCAGCCGTTCGCACACCCCGTCTTCGATGTAGGTCTGGATGGCCCTCTTCAAGGGACGTGCGCCAAACTGGATGTCATAGCCCTTGGTGGCCACAAACTCCTTGGCCTTCTCTGTAATCGTAAGGTGATAGCCCATGCCTTCTATGCGCTCAAATAGACCCCGCAGCTCGATGTCGATAATCTTCTTGATAGACTCCATATCAAGTTGGTCGAACGTGATAATCTCATCAAGACGATTCAGGAACTCCGGCGAGAACTGCCTGCTCAGGCTCTTCTGGACAATGCTCCTCGCATAGGCTCTGTCTTCCTTGTTGAGCGAGGCGGCGCTACGTGCACTCGCGACAAAGCCCACTCCACGCCCGAAATCCTTCAGCTGGCGTGTTCCCGCATTCGATGTCATGATAATCACCGTATTGCGGAAATCTATCAGGCGGCCCAACCCGTCGGTAAGGCGTCCCTCGTCGAGCACTTGAAGCAGCAAGTTGAAGACGTTGCCGTGAGCCTTTTCGATTTCGTCAAGGAGAACGATGGAGTAGGGGTGACGGCGCACACGCTCGGTAAGTTGTCCGCCTTCCTCATAACCTACATACCCCGGAGGAGCGCCAACGAGCCGGCTTACGTTGAAACTTTCAGTGTATTCGCTCATGTCTATCCGGATGAGTGCGTCGACCGAACCGAACATTTGCTCGGCAAGTTTCTTGGCCAGATAGGTTTTCCCCACACCCGTAGGCCCCAAGAACATGAATGCACCAATAGGATGATTGGGGTCTTTCAGTCCGACACGATTGCGCTGGATGGCCTTTACCATCTTTTCTATGGCATCGTCCTGGCCAATCACCACTTTCTTCAGTTCCGCGTCCATGTTCTTCAGCTTGACACCTTCAGCTTCGGCCATGCGTTGCACGGGAATCCCCGTCATCATGCTGACGACATCGCTCACCTCCTGCTCGGTGACCGTTTCGCGGTTGCCGGTCTCACCCTTGGTCCACGCGTCCTGCAACTCACGCAAGTCACGTTCCAGTTCGGTCTGCCGGTCACGGAAACTGGCCGCCAACTCAAAGTTCTGGCTTTTCACCGCCTTTTGCTTCTTGACTTTGACAAGCTCCAGTTCTTTTTCCTTGAGAGTGACTTCGGGGGGCACGTTGGCATGCTGCAAATGTACACGCGAGCCCACCTCGTCAAGTACGTCGATGGCCTTGTCGGGGAAGGAGCGGTCGGTCACATAGCGATCAGTAAGGCTCACACACGCCTTGAGCGCGTCATCGGTGTAGCGGACGTGATGGTGCTGCTCATAACGGTCCTTGATGTTCTGCAATATTTGCAGCGTCTCC
>CAZVWX010000023.1:0-10930 GCA_964631105.1 uncultured Prevotella sp.
TGATCTTGATCTGCATCGGATAGCCCATCCATCCGAAGATGTCGATGTTGTCCCAGCCTTCCTTGTTGTCGTTGCGCGGCGGATAGTAGTTGATGCGCACCTTGTGGTAGATGTCGCCGTAGAGGTCGGGCTGGTCTTCCTTGCGCAGGATGGTTTCGAGCGTGGAGAGCTTGCTCACCTCCTTGGTGTGGAAGTTGGCGGGCTCGTCGAGCACCAGGCCGTCGCGGTTGCCCAGGATGTTGGTGGAGAACCATCCGCTGAGCCCCAGGTTGCGCACCTTCAGGATGGGTGCGAAGCCCGACTTCACCAGCGTCTGGCCCGTCTTGAAGTCCTTGCCGGCGATGGGCATGCGGGTCTGCTCGGCCAGCTGCCACATGGCGGGAATGTCCACCGTGGTGTTGGGGGCCCCCATGATGAAGGGGCATCCCTCGGTGAGGGCGGCGTAGGCGTAGCACATGCTCGGCGCCACGTGCTCGCGGTCGTCGGCCTTCATGGCCTTCTCCAGGGCGTCGAGGGTGCCGTGCACCTGCTCGTTGTAGGGCACGTAGATTTCGGTGGAGGCGGCCCAGATGACCACGACGCGGCTCACGCCCGTCGAGGCCTTGAAGTCCTCGATGTCTTTCTTCAGCGCCAGCACCATGTCCCAGCGCGTGGCGCAGTCCTTCACGTTGTCGCCGTCGAGGCGCTTGGCGTAGTTGTGGTCGAAGGCGGCCTTCATCGGGCGGATGGCCTCGAGCTCGTCGCGGACGGGCTCTATGTCTTTGGCTTTCAGCACTTCGGCGTAGACGGCGGCCTGGTAGGCGTTCTGCGGGTAGACGTCCCAGCAGCCGAAGACGATGTCGTCGAGGCTGGCCAGGGGCACGATGTCCTTGTAGTGCAGGTATTTCTTCTCCTTGCCTTTTCCTACCCGGATTTTGTCATACTGGGTCATTGAGCCGATGGGCTTGGCCAAGCCCTTGCGGGCCATGAGCACACCGGTGAAGAACGTGGTGGCCACGGCGCCGCAGCCGACGACCAGAATGCCTAGTTTACCCTCTGCGGGCTTCACATTTGTTTGATTCATTGTTTGTTCTTGTTCTTGAATTTGCTATATTTTGCGCAAAGATAGCTAAAACTTTCTAAAAAAGAATCGTTTTTTATAAAGTTTCACAATATGTTTCTCTTTCTTTGGGTAAAAAGGAAAAAAAGAACATCTTTTTAGAAATCGGGCACAGAGGGCGGGGGCGCCGGAGCGGTCGGGCTACTGGCTGCGGCTGCCCGGCTGCCCGCGCTGGCATCCCGCCGGCATGGCCGCCAGTGCGGCAAGCAGTGTGATGCCAAGGATTCTCATCTCCCCCTCCTGTCCAGGTCCTTCTCGCTCGACTCCCTTATTTTCAGAATCATGGGCACCACCTCTTTATATATATGGCTGTCGCCCTGTATGGCTCTCATGAGCAGCTCGCAGGCCTTCTGCCCCTGCATGGAGGCCTGGTCCATGATGGCGCTCAGCCTTGGCGTCACGTAGGCGGCGGTGTCGCCGTCGGTGAATCCGATGATGGCCACGTCGTCGGGAATGCGCAGCCCCATCTGCTTGATGGCGTCGAAGGCCGCATAGGTGATGGTGTCGTTGAAGGCCAGGATGGCGTCGGGGCGCTGTTCGCCGTTGAGCAGTTTGAGCGTGTTGCTTCTGGCCACGTCGAAGTCTATCTTGTCGCATACCACCAGTTCGCGGTCGATGGGGATTTTGTTTTCGCGCAGGGCCTGCAGGTAGCCGTGCTTCCTGCGCCGCACCATGTTGAGCGTGTTGGGTCCGCCGATGAAGGCGATGCGCCGCGCCCCCTCGTCGATGAGGTGCTGGGTGGCTTCCTGTGCGGCGACGTCGCCGTTGGCCACAACTTGCGACACCTTGTCCTCCAGGCAGGTCCTGGCAAAGAACACCAGCGGCAAGCCGGCCTGTACGAGCTGCTCGAAGTGCGTGTAGTCCACCGTGTCCTGTGCCAGGCAGGCGATGATGCCCTCCACGTGCAGGTCGAGGAAGTTCTCCACCGCCTTCTCTTCTCTGACGTGGCTTTCGTGGCTGTTCGAGCTGATGACGGAATATCCCTTTTGCGCCGCATACTCCTCGATGCCGTCGAGCACGGCCGAATAGTAGTGCGTCACCAGGTTGGGCACGATGACGCCGATGATGCGCGGCGCCTCTTTGCGCAGGCTTTGCGCGAACGGGTTGGGCCTGTAGTTGAGCTGTTTGGCCAGCTTCTTCACCTTTTCGGTCATTTCCGGGCCCACCTCATGGCTGTTGCGCAGGGCGCGGGAGACGGTGGCGATGCTTACCCCGAGGCTCTGCGCTATGTCCTTGAGCGATGTTCTGCGTTGCTTCATAAAACCGGCTTTTCATGGGTTATAGCCACAAAGATACTATAAATATGTGGAAAGCGCAAACGTTTACGTAGTTTTTTTGGTTCGCAGTGGTTCTTTTTCCGCTTTTTCCCGTTATCTTTGCAAGTGAGAGTAACAAGTAATGAATAGTTGATAATAAGTTAGTTAGAATGCTTGCTTGGGGTTGCCGCGAGGCAATTCCAAGTTTTTTGTTTAAAAAGAGTGTCCGCAATCGTCCAAATCATGTCAATGCCTCGAATATTACCAGGCCTTTGTAATGGTGTTACAAGGCTTTTGTAATGGCGTTGCAAGGTTTTTGGGAAGCCTCACCGGGCCTCCCCCGTCAGATGTAGTATTCCGCCTCGTTCACGAGTCCGGCCCTCAGGGCGTATTTTGTGGCCTCGTGCACGTTGTTCACCCCCAGTTTTCTGAAGATGTTCTTGCGGTGCGTGTTCACCGTGTGGAAGCTTGAGAAACGCTTCTCGGCAATTTCCCGCGTCGTCATTCCCAAGGCGATGTCCTTCAGTATTTCGGTTTCCGTCTTCGTGAGCTTCACCTGTTCCTCCCGTGCCGATTCCGGCGTGAGGAGCATTTCCGTCATGCGCTGGCAGATGTACCGTCTCCCCCTCATGGCGAAGTTGACGGCCTCCTGGATTTCCGGCAGCGGCGATTCCTTGAGCACGATGCTGATGCGCTGGCTTGCGGCGATGACCGTGCGCACGAAGTCAGTGCTGAGGTCCTCGCTGAAGATGATCCATTGCGCCTCGCTGAAGCGTTCGCTGAGGATGAGCAGCTCGCTGGCGTCGTTGATGTCGAAGAGCGTGTAGTCCACCATCACCACCGCCCGCCCGTTTGTCTTGAGCGCGTCGACAAGCTCCGCCTTGTCGGGCGTGTACTTGCAGTTGGTGGCCGGAATCTTCGAAATCACGTAGCACAGTCCGGCGCGGGTGATGTCTTGTCGGTCGGCGATATAGATGTCCATCTTCTTCTTCCTCTCATTTGGTCGTGTGTGCCCTTGCGTTGTCCGGAGCGGGTTCCTGGGCTAGAAACTCACGTCGAATCCGAACCTCAGTCCCCATTTGTGCGTGTTCGGATGGTCCAGGTAGGTGATGCGCCGTATGCATTCCACGGTGAAGAACTTGAAGATGTTCCTCACGCCCACCACGGCTTCCCAGTAAGGCTGGTTGCTCATCACGTGCGCCCCGTCGGGGAACTGGTAGATTTTCCGGCTGCCCTGGTTTTGCGGCAGGGTGGGGTTGTTCTTGTCGGTCAGGCTCCCCCAGAGGCCCTTGACGGCGAAATACTCGCGCCACTTCAGCTTTCTGATCATCGGGATGCGGTTCAGTATTTTTCCGTTCATGTCCCAGCAAACCGACCAGAACACTTGCCGGTCGTTCAGAAATTCCCAGTCGCGCAGCATGTTGAAGTTGTTCTCATGCTCGAAGAAGCTCAGGTTGATGGGTGGCAGTATGAGCATGGGGAAGGGCACCTGGTTCCATTGCGCCTCGGCCTTCACGCGCATGTCTATGCATCCCCAGCTTCCGAGCCACTGCCTCTTGTAGAAGCCCGCCTCGGTGATGTTGCTGTTGAACTGTCCTCCGAGGAAGTGGCTCATGCCCATGGTGTGGTTGATGTAGACTTCCGGCTGGTCCAAGTTGATGGGCACGCGCTGTTGCTTGGTGTTCACATAGGTCACGTTCGGGTTCCAGTCCAGTCCCAGCTTCACCTCCCCCATTCTGATTTTCTTGATTTCCGTGCCGTCCATCCGGTAGTAGTGCAGCTCGCCGGCCGTCTCGTTGCTTTCCGTCTTGGCCGAGGCCGACAGGGCCAGTCCGCCCTCCGTCTCGTAGGTGAAGGCCAGCTGCTGGCGGTTGTAGAAGTACATCTCGTCCTGTGTCGTGGCCCTGATGGTCATGAAGATGTTGTCCTTGTTGTGCAGCAGGTTCTTGTCCGACGGCGACATCACGTCGTAGGTGCTCTCGAAGGTGATGTTCCTCCTTGGGAATTCGAAGGGCGCCCGCTTCTTCTTGTTCAGCGAGTAGGTGATGTTGCTGCCGTAATACCATTTCCCGCTCTTGGTGCCATAGGCTCCGTAGCCGTCCCAGAACCAGTGCGGGTTGAGCGCCGCGGTGGTTCGTCCAGACAGTCGCAGGCGTATGTTGTCCACGTAGTTCTTGCTCAGGAACGTGTTCACCGGCCCGATGTCGAACTTGCTCTTTCCGTCCTTGGTGCTGGTTTCCGCATAGTTCTCCATGAGGAGTTTCAGTCCGGCGCTCACCCACTTCCATCCTTTCGAGTTTTTCATGCGGTCGATGAATCCTGCCATGCCCTCCTCGCTTTTGGTGAGCCTCACGTCGCGGAACTGGTTCCAGTACTCATTGTCGCGGTTCAGGGCTTCGGCCTCCACGCGCGTCTTCGCCTTTCCCTTGAAGAGCTTGTCCGGCAGGGGACTGAAGTTGTAGTTGCTCAGCCGCGTGTTGCGCACCACGAGCATGTCGGGCAGCAGGTCGATGGCATGCAGCTCGGCCACCATGTCGTCGCGCGTGAGCACCCACTCGCCGTTGTCCAGCCTGGAGAATTCCTGCTCTATCTTCATGTTGTCCACCCAGTTCACGCCGGTTTTCTTCGGCATGTACAGGTTGCAGCGCCTCACATGTAGCGAACTGTCGGCCATCACGTATAGCTCGCCGCGGAATCCGAAGTCCTGTGAGTTGGCCGGGATGAACTGCAAGTGATAGCACAGGTCGCGGTCCACGTAGACCGTGTCCTCGATGTAGAAGTGGTAGAACGAGATGGCCGTGCTCCCGATGGGCGATGGGAATGGGTACTGGAGCAGGCGGATGTGGTCGTCGTAGATGTCGATGTCGGTGAAGACCTCCTTCAGCGCCATGTTGAGCATCTCCCCCGTCTGCAGCACCGAGCCGATGCCCACGTCCTTCTGTCCCTCCACGATGTCCTTCATGCCGTGCGGGTCCTTCCTGTAGACGCGCCGCGTCACCGTTTCCGTCATCGACAGGGGCAGCGTGAGCTTGTGGTTCCAGGGCGACACCTCCACCTGGTCGAGCAGGTATTGCCGCCGCTTGAAGTATTTCGTGTCCAGTTGCGAGGGCTTGATGTCGTTCAGAGCCATGGTCAGCTTCTGGTAGCGTTCGTAGTCATAGTATTCGTGGTTCTCCAGCCGGTTGCGCTTCTTGGCCGCTATGACGCGCCTCATGAGCTCCACGGCGGGGTTGTCCTTGCGGCGGTAGCGTCCGCGCTTGCCGCTCACCACCACCTCGCCCAGGCGCCGGCTTTCCTCCACGAGCTTCACGTTCACCGAGGCCGGCGTGGCGTGGCCCACGCGGACGGTCACCGTCTTGTAGCCTATCGACGACACCGTAAGCGTCCACCCCTCGCGGCGCGCTATGGAGAATTTGCCGTCCATGCCCGTCGACACAGCCTCCTGGTGACCCTTGTAGGCCACCGTGGCGTAGGGCACGGCCTCGCCGTCGGCATCGGTCACCTGCCCCGTAATCCGCTGGGCCGCCGCTTCGGCCACGGCCAGGAGCAAAAGGCAAGCGATGATGGAAAATCGTCTCAGTCCTGTCTTAATCTTCATTATGGGTATATCTCATACGGCATCAAATTAGGCGCAAAGGTATATATTATTGTGAAAAGAACGAAAACTTTTTGGATAATTTAATTTTTTCCTTTATTTTTGCACCAATGAACGATTATGGAAACCTCACTGGCAATCGTCCCCCATTCCTCCCCGTGCTCATTGCCACAGGCCTGGGCAGCGGTTTCTGGCCATGGGGGCCTGGCACGGCGGGCTCGGTGGCAGCCATGCTGGTGTGGCTGCTGCTCACACTCCTGCCCCTCCCTGCTGCCACGCTGGGCGGTGTCATGTTCCTGCTTGTGGTGGTGTTCACCATCTTGGGCACGTGGGCCACGGCCCGCCTGCAGCCCTATTGGGGCGACGACCCTTCGCGCGTGGTCATTGACGAGTGGGTGGGGATGTGGATTCCCCTGAGCCTCCTCAGCTCCGCCGACCGCCCGTGGGCGATTGCCGCCCTGGTGCTCTTCCGCTTCTTCGATATTGTGAAACCTCTGGGCATCAAGGCCCTCGACCGACGGAAGGGGGCTTTCTGGGTTATGGCCGACGACCTCCTGGGCGGTGTCTATGCCGCCGCGGCGCTTGTCCTGGTGCGCATGGTTATCGTCCTGATTGGCATCTGACATGGGAAGGATTCTGCGCGAGCTGTGGCTTTTGGGCAAGGCCGAGATGAGTGCCGGCGTGGCCAGCGCGGTCGACTTCGGCCTGGCCATCATCCTTTGCTATTCCGGCCTGATGGCCTATAGTGCGGCCAACCTCGTGGGCGTGGTGAGCGGCGGCGTGACCAACTGCGCCCTGAACCGCCGCTACGTGTTCACCCACACCACCCACTCGCGGGGCGGTGTGGTCTGGCGCTATCTTCTGGTGTGGTTTTTCAGCATGACGTTCAACGGCCTTGGCACCAACCACGTCACCATGCTTGTGGGCGCCCGGTGGTTTCTGGTGGTGAAGTGCTGCATCGCCGTGGCCGTGGCCATAGGCTTCAATTATCCCCTGCAACGAAATTTTGTGTTCAAATGAATTATAGAGACTTTTTCCAAAAAATCATCTACCGCATCATCAACCCCCTCATCCGGGGCATGATTCGTGCGGGCGTCACTCCCAACACCATCACCACCATCGGCTTTCTGGGCAATTGCGTGGCCGCGGCGTTCTTCGTCTGGGCCGCCCGCTACGCCGACAGTCCCGCCAAGGCCGCCGCTGCAGTGGGGTGGGGCGGAGCCGTCATCCTCGCCTCGGGCCTCTTCGACATGATGGACGGGCGGCTGGCGCGGCTGGGCGACATGAGCTCCACGTTCGGAGCCATGTGGGACAGCACCCTCGACCGCTATTCCGAGCTGGTCACCCTCTTCGGCGTCACGCTCTATTTCTTCTCACTCGGCGACACCGGATTCTGGTGGGCCGTGGCCGGATTCCTGGCCATGACGGGCAGCGTGATGGTGAGCTACGTTCGCGCCCGCGCCGAAGGCCTCGGCCTGGAGTGCAAGGTGGGGCTCATGCAGCGTCCGGAGCGCGTGGTGGTGCTGAGCGTGGGAGCCATCGTCACCGGCCTCACCGGCTCCTACTGGCCTGTGGCGGTGGCCGTGGGAGTCATTGCCCTGCTGGCCAACATCACCGCCTTCTGGCGCGTGGCCTACTGCCGCAAGGCCCTCGCCGGCAAGTGACGGCGTGAGGGATGGCATCCGACGGCATCCTCCGCACCCCCGCAACCAGTGTGCGGCGGGTGCGGGCGGAGCAAAAAAATGATTTCGGGAAATGGCAAAGGCAAATGAGATAGACATGTTGCACGGCCCGCTGTTGGGCAAGATTCTGCGCTACGCCATGCCCTTCGCGCTGAGCAGCGTGATGGAGCAGCTCTTCGTCACCATCGACGTGGCCGTGGTGGGGCGCTTCGACTCCAGCGAGGCCCTGGCGGCCGTGGGCGCCAACACGTTTCTCATCAATCTCTTCATCAACCTCTTCGTGGGTGTCTCGCTCGGAGCCAACGTGGTGCTGAGCAACCACATCGGCCAGGGCGACTTCCGGCGGGTGCGGCGCGCCGTGTCCACCACGGCCGCCCTCGCCCTCATCGCGGGGTTCCTCCTGCTCACCGTCGGCCTGGTCACGGCACGCCCCATCCTCGCCCTCATGGGCACGCCGGCCGAGATTCTGGACCAGGCCGCCCTCTTCCTGAAGGTCTACTTCCTGGGCTCGCCCTTCTTCATGGTCTACAACTTCGGCGCTTCGGTGCTCAGGAGCAAGGGCGACACCCGGCGCCCGCTGGCCGTCCTGCTCGTGGGCGGCGTCATCAACACAGGTCTGACGCTGCTCTTCGTGGTCGGCTTCGACACGGGCGTGGCCGGCGTTGCCGCCGCCACCGACGCGGCCTACCTCTTCTGCGCCGCCGCCGTGGTGTGGCTCCTCCACCGCGAGAGCGGGCCGCTCCGGCTCCGCTTCAGCCGCATCGGCCTCGACCGCACCGAGCTGGGGCGCATCCTGCGCATTGGCGTGCCCGCGGGGCTGCAGGGCATGGTGTTCTCGTTCAGCAACATCTTCGTTCAGACGGCCATCAACGCGTATGGAGCCGCCGCCATTGCCGGCGCGTCGGTGTCGCAGATGTTCGACGCCTACTGCTACTTCCTGCTCTCGGCCTTCTGCGGAGCCGCCATGACCTTCATCGGCCAGAACTACGGCGCGGGGCGCAATGCGCGGTGCCGCCGCATCTTCTGGATATGCCTGGCCTGCGGCGCCGGGTCGTGCCTGGCGGCCAACATGCTCGTCGCCGCGTGCCTGAAGCCCATCCTCACCATCTTCACCACCGACGTCGCCGTGGCCCGCTTCGCCACCGAGCGCACCTATGCCGTGCTCGTCTTCCAGTGGCTGGCCGCCTCCTACGAGGTGCCCGCGGCGGCAATGCGCGGCTTCGGCCACTCGCTGGAGCCTGCCCTGCTCACCATCTTCGGCACGTGCGTGCTCCGCCTGGCGTGGATATTCCTGCTCACGCCGGTGTGGCCGGGCTTCACCCACCTCATGCTGTGCTACCCCGTGTCGTGGGTGCTGACGGGCGTGTTCGTGAGCATCCTCTTCGTCCGCCTGTGGCGCACCGAGCTCGGCGTGTCCACGGCGGCGTGAGCGTGGGCCGCCGGCTAGGGCTCGCGGAACACGAAGTAGACGGCCGCCACCAGGCAGAGGAAGGCCAGGGCGTGGTTCCAGCGCAGGCTCTCGCCCTGGAAGAGCACGTTGGCGATGACGGCGAAGACGATGAGCGAGATGCACTCCTGCACCACCTTGAGCTGCATCAGCGAGAACGGCCCGCCGTTGCCCGCGAAGCCGATGCGGTTGGCCGGCACCTGGCAGCAGTATTCGAAAAAAGCAATCGACCAGGAAAAGACGATGACGCCCAGCAGGGGCCAGTTCTTGCTCACGCCCGTCTGCTGGAGCTTCAGGTGGCCATACCAGGCCAGGGTCATGAAGATGTTGCTCGTCACGAGGAGCAACACGGTGTAGAAGGCTTTCATTCTTTTTTTTGTTTCTTTGATGTCTTGCCCTTCCGGGCGTTTTTTGTCTCATCCGTTCAAGTGGTCATACATGCATCAGGTCGCTCATGATGCCGTCGCTCACGAAGAGTCCCTCGCGTGTGAGCGCGAGGCGGCCTTGGTCCAGGCGGAGCAGTCCGCGCCGGATGTGCTTCCGGGCCGTGTCGAGCAGGAACTGGTAGAGCTCCGGCCCGTATTCGTCCCTCATGGCGTGCATGTCGATGCCCTCGCGCGTGCGGAGCGCCGTGGTGATGAGGTCGTCGTAGCGTGTGTCGGCGTCGAGCACCTCGTGCCCCGCCACGCGCTCGCCCCGCTCCATGCCCTCCATGTAGGCGCGGATGTCGGCCACGTTCCAGCTCCGTTCCACCTTATTATATGAGTGTGCCGCCGCCCCGACGCCCACGTAGGGCGCCCCGTGCCAGTAGCTGCTGTTGTGGCGTGAGCGGAAGCCCGGGCGTGCGAAGTTGCTGATTTCGTAGTGCTCGTAGCCCGCCACGGCGAGCATGTCGATGAGGCGGGCGTACATGGTGCGCCATTCCTCCTCGCCGGTCTCCGCGATTTCGCCCCTCCGGAGCATGTCGAAGAGGGGCGTGCCCTCCTCGTACATCAGGCTGTAGGCCGAGATGTGCTGTGGCTCCAGGGCCAGCGCCGCCCTGATGTCGGCCTCCCACTGTGCCACGGTCTCGCCGGGGAAGCCGACAATCAGGTCGATGCTGATGTTGCCGAAGCCCGCCCGGCGAAGCCGCCGCACCGCCTCGACGGCCTCGGCGGCCGTGTGTCGCCGGTGGAGGAGCCCGAGGCGGCGGTCGTCGAAGGTCTGCACGCCCATCGACACCCGGTTCACGCCCATGGCCGCCAGGGCCCCGGCCAGTTCGGGGCTGACGTCGTCGGGGTTGCACTCCACGCTCACCTCCATGCCCCCCTGGCCCAGGGGCGTGGCCGAGTGGGCCCCGATGGCGCCCAGGAGCGCGGCCAGGCCGGCGGGGCCCAGCTGGCTCGGCGTGCCTCCGCCCACGTAGACCGTGTCCAGGCGGGCGGGGGCGGGTAGGCGCATGTCGAGCTCGCGGCGCAGCGCCTCCACATAGCGCCGGCGCCACTCCAGCCGCGTGGTGCTGTAGAAGCCGCAATACACGCAGCGGCTCGCGCAAAAGGGAATATGGACGTATAATCCTGCCATTTTGGTGCAAAAATACTAATATGTTTTAAAATATGGGCATTTTCCTTGTCATTCTTTTGCGAGTGTCGCGGAAAATGACTAACTTAGTCGGCGGTTTTGCGGACGGCGCGTCCGCCGGCCTTCTTTTTGACAATTTATCATCTTACCTAAAATCTATATCGTTTATGAGAGTATATCAGACGAGTGAAATCAAGAACATCGCGCTCATTGGCGCCTCAGGTAGCGGCAAGACCACGCTTGCCGAGAGTATGCTGTATGAAGCAGGCATCATCAAGCGCCGCGGCTCCG
>CAZVWX010000024.1:0-10727 GCA_964631105.1 uncultured Prevotella sp.
GTCGCCGTTGCCGATGATGGGGATGTGGAGGCGCGGGTTGCGCCTCACCTCGCCGATGAGCGTCCAGTCGGCCCGCCCCGTGTACATCTGCGAGCGCGTGCGCCCGTGGATGGTGAGCGCCTGGATGCCGCAGTCCTGCAGCTGCTCGGCCAGCGTGGCGATGACGAGGTGGTCCTGGTCCCAGCCCAGGCGCGTCTTCACCGTGACGGGCGTCCGCACCGCCCTCACCACCGCGCGTGTGATGTCGAGCATGAGGGGGATGTTGCGCAGCATGCCCGCCCCGGCGCCCTTGCCGGCCACCTTCTTCACCGGGCAGCCGAAGTTCAGGTCGATCACGTCGGGGCGCGCCGCCTCCACCATGCGTGCCGCCTCCACCATGGAGTCGACGTCGCGGCCGTAGAGCTGGATGCCCACGGGGCGCTCCTCGTCGTTGATTTGCATCTTGTCCAGGGTCGACTTCACCGAGCGGATGATGGCGTCGGCGGAGACGAACTCCGTGTAGACCATGGCGGCGCCAAACCGCTTGCAGAGCATGCGGAAGCCCACGTCGGTGACGTCCTCCATCGGCGCGAGGAAGACGGGGCGCGGCCCGAACTCTATGTTTCCTATCTTCATTCTCTCTTGTTGTGGCGGCGGGGCTTGCGGGCGGCGTTGCGCCGCGGCGGCCCCCTGCCGGCTGTTTTCAAAGATAACGATTACTTTTCCAAAGATAACGATTGTTTTGCAAAGATAATAAAAAAAGGGCGAAGTGGATGGATGAAAGCAAAAAAAGTGTCGCGGCCACGCCCGCATCCACCACAGGCGCGGCCCCTGCAGAGGGTGCCCGCCGCAACGAAAATGGATACATGCCCGCCGCAACGAAAGGAGGCACACGCCGCAACGAAAGTGGGCATACGCCACAACAAAAGAAAAGGGTGATGGGGCAAGCGGCGCGAGCCTTGGTCGAAGTCATGAGAAATGGACTTGCATTGTCAACTATTCTCCCATCGATTCGAAGAACGGCCTTCTTGCAATGTGTAAGCGGCCTTCTTGGCATCGAAGAAGGCCGTTCTTCGAGGCAAAGAAGGCCGTTCTTCGGACTGAAGAAGGCCGTTCTTCCAATTGACCCCCTATTTTTCTCACATCTTTATAAAACCGTAAGCAAATCGGGGAAGAAACTTCGCAGAATGTCGCAAAAGCGAGGAATATCCCAACTTTCCGTCAAAGTCAAGATTTTCAAAGCGAGAGAAAAATGTAAAGATTACTTTTCAATAAAAAGCTTTCGCTGCGCAAGTTCAGCCTCCCCGAGGCTGGTAGCCGGAGAGCGCGGTGGGCGTCCATCCCCAGACTGAGCGAGCGCAGCGAATAAAGCCTGGGGGTTCTCATGGTCCAGCCTCGCCGGTGCTGGCGGCGTGGGTGCACTCAGGCGCCTTCGGGGCGTTGCGGGCCGGCACGAGGCACGACCCCTGCAAGTGGACAATGGTGGCACAACGATGGACAATCGACCGCCGCACGGGCGCCCGCCTCCCTTCCGCCGTTCCGCGGGCACCATATAAAAACGATGTCCCTGCAAGCCGTGCCGGCGGTGGGCACGCTTGCAGGGACATCCCTTTGTCTAGTCGGCACAGGAGGCGGATGCAGGCGTGCCTCCTTGCGCTGCGCTTACTTGTTCAGATACTTCCGGCCATTCACGATGACGATGCCCTTGTAGCCGCTGCCCACGCGCTGCCCGGCCAGGTTGTAGTGGGGCGCGTTGGCCAGCTTCTCGGCCAGGGTGACCGTGCCGATGCTGGCGGTCTCGCCGTTGATGCTCACCAGCGAGCTGCCAGCGCCCAGCTGGTTGGCGCCCTGGTAGAGGGCGAGCTTGCCGCGCACCACCACCACGTCGCCGGCCTTGAGCGTCTCGGCCGAGGTGAAGTCGGCGCCGTCGAGCCACTTGCCGCGGTACACCTTCATCTGGCCGGTGGAGGTTCCGTCGTCGGAGAGGTAGTAGTCGGCGTTCTTATACTTGTCGCTGCCCGCGGCGTCCTTCACCACCGTGCCCTGGACGTACACCTCGCCAGAGGGCAGGGTGGCCAGGGCCAGTGCCTCAGACGGCGTGTAGGGGTTGTCCGCGGTGCCCTTGTCGGTCACCACGGCTGTGGAGGTCTCCTTCACGGCGAAGTTCTTCACCTCCCAGGTGGGAGCTGCGGCCGTGGTGCTGACATACTTGAAGGCCACCTGCACCACCTTGCCGGTGAAGGCCTTGAGCGAGATGGTGTCCTGGACGAGGTTCCAGTCATTGCCCGTCATGTAGGTGGGCACGTCGAGCTGGGTGGTGTCGGTGCCGGCGATGACCCACACCGTGGCCTCGTCGGCCATGGTGCCGAAGTACTTGCCCGTCTGCTCGAAGGTGAGCTCGGGGGCGGTGGCCTTGGTCAGGTCAATCTTGGGCGACACCAGCCACGACTCGGCCTCCAGGTTCTTCTTGTTCTTGTAGGCCGAGGCCTTCATGTACTTCGAAGAGTTCCACTGCCAGACATAGGAGAGCGATGCATCCATCTTCACGTTGGTGATGGTGAACTCGCCCTGGCTGGCCGAGAAGCTCTCCTCGTAGGGCAGGGTCTTGGCGTCGTCGGCCGCGGGCTCGGTGCCGGCGGGGCGGCCCAGGGTGACAATCTGGCCGCCCGACGTCATCTCGGGCGTGGTGCCCTTGTAGTTCGTCAGCTTTCCCTTCACCAGCACGGTGTCGCCCACCTGGATTTGGTCTTCCGAGGTGAACTTGGCCCCGTCGAGATAGTAGCCGCGGAAGATTTCAAACTGGTTGGCGGTGGTGCCGTCGTCGCTGATGTAGTAGGTGGCGTTGCCAAAGGAGGTGCTTACCTCATTCACCTGGCTGACGATGCCCTTCACATACACATCGTCCGTCGTGGCGTCGGCGGCCAGGGCAGTGGCCACGGCCAGGGCGTCGGCAGCCGTGTACGGGTCGTCGGCAGTGCCCTGCCTCTGGGTGGCGGCTTGCTTGGTGAAGGTCTTGGTCACCACGTCGCTGGCGTTGCTCTGGGCGTCGTAGGCGATGGCCTTCACCGTGGTTGTCTCGCTGATGGTGAAGGGGTCGGTGTACTCGTTGCCCTGGTCGCTGGGCGTGGTGCCGTCGGTGGTGTAGTACACCGTGGTGCCCTCGGCGCCGGTGATGGTCACGGTGGTCTGCTCGGCGAAGGGCGTCTCACCCTCGATGGTGGGGGCCGTCACCTGCGTGGCGGGCGTGCCGCCCGTGGCGTAGGTCACCACAATCTGGGTGGCGCGCACCTGTGCCTTCGAGGCCGTGAGCGTGAACGAGGCGGCGTCGCCCGTCCACGTGCCCGTCGTGCCGCTGTACTCGTAGGAGCCCGTCGAAGGGCTGCTGAAGCAGCCCGGGCCGTACCTTGTCTCGCCGCTGGCCGTGCAGGTGAACTCCACTTTGGTGATGTTGCCCACGGTGGAGGTGAAGGTGGCCGTGGAGTTCATGGCAAAGCGGAACTGAGTGGCGGCGAAGCCGCCCGACGTCACCGAGATGGTGATGCCGTCCTTGGTCACCTGATCCTCGCCGGAGGCGGAGGTGTTGGAGCCTTTGTCGGTGCCTGCGACGAACGTTACTGTCTGCTGGGCGAAGCCGAGCGATGCTGTCATCACAAAAAGGAAGACAAGCGCGAAACGTAAAATTCTGTTCATAAGCTATACTTTAATCAAACATAAAGAATTATTCTCTAGAAACATTCATTGCTCGAATCCGCAGACAAAAATACGAAATAATTTGGATAACCGCACGCTTTTCGGTATGAAAAATCAATTAAAATGCGATTTTCCTGCGAAAGGCCGGGCTATCCCCCCACCTTCATCCGCCGCCACAGCCATCGCGGCACGCGCCGCCACAGGGCGGTGAGCACGCGCCAGCGGGCGTCGATGACGGCCGTGTGGCGGCGGCCGTCGATGGCTTTCACGATGAGGCGGGCCGCGCGGCGCTTGTCCATGAGCATGGGGTAGGGCTTGCCGCCGAGCAGGTCGGTCTTGACGAAGCCCGGGCGGATGTCGGTGAAGCGTATGGCGAGGCCGCGCATGTGGGCTTGCTGCTCCAGGGCCTGCACGTAGACGGAGTCGAAGGCCTTGGTGGCGCTGTAGGCGGGGGCCGCCCCGAGGCCCTTGGTGCCGGCCACCGACGACACCACGGCGATGTGGCCGCCGCCCGACCGGGCGAAGTATCGGTAGGCTTCGCCCACCAGGCGGGCGAAGCCCAGGGCGTTGGTTTCCACCGTGGCCAGCTCCTTGCCGGCCTCCAGGGACATGTTCTGCCAGCCCACGCCGGCGACGTGCAGGTAGAGGTCGGCGCCGCCGAGGCTCCCGATGAGCCTGAGCAGGCGCGGTGCGGCGTCGTCGGCAGTGACGTCGATGGCGGCTACGGTCACTTGCCCGGGCCACTCCCGGGCCAGCTGCTCCAGGGGGGCGGTGCGGCGGGCGGCCACGCCGAGCGTCCATCCGCGGGCGAGCAGGAGGCGGGCCACCTCGTTGCCGATGCCCGACGAGGCGCCCATCACAATGGCTTTCTTGTTCATGGTTGGTTGGGTTTGGGTTGTTCTTGTGGGCTGGCTGGCGGGCCGTCCCGTTGCAATATATATAATAAGGTGCAGGCTAGAAGTTCCAGAGCGTGGCGGCATAGCGCGCCTCCACCTGCGCCTCCAGCCGGTCGGGCAGGTTGCAGAAGAAGTCGAAGCCCGTGCGGCGCTCCAGCTCGTCGATGGTGACCACCTCCTTGGTGTCGGCAATCTGGTCGAAGAACAGTCCGATGGACTGGTAGTTGCCGCCCTTCACCATGAGCAGGGCCACGAAGAAGTAGCGTGGCACGACGAGGCCGTTGCTCCGCCGCTCATAGACGCCACTGCCCAGCGTGCCCGTGGTGGCCCCGACGGTGCCGCCCTTGCACACGAAGATGGTGTCGGCAAACTGCCGGTTGCGCCCCAGGCGTTGCAGGCGCTGCTCCATGTCGAGCCAGATGCCGGCGTTGAAGCGGTTCAGCTGCGGCGCCATGTTGGTGAGGTAGAAGGTCTGCATGTTCTGGTAGTCGCTGCGCTGGCGGTCTTCCGAGGCCACGAGGTGGCCGTGGTCGTAGCCCGACCGGGTGAAGGGGTCGCTGGAAAAGTAGTATTCCGAGGGCAGCGAGGGGTCTTCGGGGTAGGTGGGCGAGCCCTCGGGTTTGCGGTAGTCGTAGCGTCCCACGTTGTTGTCGGTCATGTTCGAGGCCGTCATGGTGTAGCACACCCATTGCTGCGCCTTGAGCTCGATGTTCCATTCCACGGCATAGTTGGGCTCGCCGTAGTCGTCGGTGTGGCGGATGATGAGGTTGCCCTCGGCCTGCACGCGCGGGAACTCCAGGGTCGTGGTGCCGGCCAGGGTGTTGGCGTTGGCGTTGGGCGCGGTGGTGGTGCCGGCGTTGTCGTCGTCGCCGCAGGCCGCGAGAGCCAGGGCGGCGGCGATGAGGAGGGCGTGGAGGGGCCGCATGGATGGAAAGAAAACGCAGTGGCCGGATGGGCGGCCACTGCGTGTTGTCGTTGTCGGATGTGGAGTCATGAGTCTCTGCGGGTGTTACTGGGCATAGGTCACCGTGATTTTCTGCACGCGGAGCTGCACGCCGCCGCCCGAGGTGCCCTCGAAGACGTTGGTGTAGATGGCGTCGTTGCCCGAGAAGGTCACCGTGGCCGTGGTGTTGCCCACGTAGTCGGTGCCGTTGTAGGAGTCGCACTCCATGGTGATCGAGGCTATCTTCTGCGTGCCGTGGAAGGTGATGGTGTTGTTGGCATACACGCGCACGCCCTTGGTGGCGTTGTAGTACTTCGGGGAGTTGCGCTGGCCGTTGCCGTCGAAGACGATGGTGGCCCCGTCGCTGAGGGTGATGGTGGTGACGTCGGCGGCGTTGTCGAAGCCGAGCGTGCTCAGGTCGACGCTGACCGTGGTGGCCGAGGCAGTGGAGCCGCCCTGCGTCAGGGTGACGGTGGTGCCGCTGATGGACAGCCCCTCGGCTGCCGCGGGCGTGTCGTCGCCCGAGCCGTTGAGGCTCACTATCTGGTTGCCCTGTGCCATCTCGGGCGTGTTGCCCATGTAGTTGACCAGCTTGCCGCGCACGACCACCTTGTCGCCCACCTTGATCTGGTCTTCCGAGGTGAACTTGGCGCCGTCGAGATAGAATCCGCGGAAGATGTAGAACTGGTTGGCGGTGGTGCCGTCGTCACTGATGTAGTATTGTGCGTTGCCGTAGGTGCCCGTGTCGATGGAGCGAATCTGGCTGATGGTGCCGCTCACATACACCTCGTCGGTGGCGTCGCCGTCGGCCAGGGCCTGTGCCGTGGCGATGGCCTTGGCCACATTGTAGGGGCTGGCCTGCGTGCCCTCGCCCTGCGGGTCGGTGGATGGCGTGGGCTCGTCGCCCTTGTTGTAGTCGGAGCCGTTGATGCTCACAATCTGGCTGCCCTGCTTCATCTCCTTGGTGGAGTAGTAGAGCACGGGCACGCCCTTGACGACGACCGTGTCGCCCAGCTTGATTTCGTTGCCCGTGGCGAACTTGTCGCCGTTCAGGGCGTAGCCGCGGTAGATTTCAAACTGGTTGGCGGTGGTGCCCTTGTCGCTGATGTGGTAGGTGGCGTTGCCGTAGGAGCCCGTGTCGATTTCGTCGATCTGGCTCACGATGCCCACCACGTAGACGTCGCTCGTGGGCAGCTCGCCGCTGTAGAGGTTGAGCAGCGCGGCCACGTTGTAGGGGCTGGCGGCCGTGCCGTCGCCCGAGGGGGTCACCTCGGTGGTGTCGACAATCACCTGGGTAGTGTCCGTCTTGGCCTCGGGATAGTCGTAGGGGCTGGGCACGTCCTCGCACGCGGTGAACGAGAGCGTGGCGGCGGCCATGAGGGTGAAGATATAGAATAGCTTTTTCATTGTCTTTTTTGCTTTATGGATGTGAGGATTCTGGTGATGTTTTCGGTTTGGGTGGGTTTATTCCGCGGGCTGCACGTCGTCGGTGCTCCTGATGATGAGCTCCCAGTAGCGGTTGTAGCGCTTCATGATGCCCGTGATGTCGACGCGCCCGGTGGGCACGAAGTCGGCGGCGAAGTCGGCATAGTTGCTCGTGTAGATTTCGGTGTTGCTGTCGATGCCGTCGCCGATCATGTAGAGGATTTTGCTTCCCGAGCCCGCGTTGGGGTTGGCCCACGTGGTGGAGTCGTTCGGCACGTTGATGCGGACGTTCTTCAGCACGGCCAGCTTGCCGCAGTCGTCGTAGCCGTTGGCGTCGGTCTCCTTCTTCCACGTCGAGGCGTTGAACACGGTCGGCTCCACCGCCTTGGTGGTGCCCGTGTACTTGAAGTGCTGGTTCCACACGATGCGGCTCATCCGGCTCACATAGGTGTTGCCGCTGCTGTTGGTGTAGGGCGTGCCGATTTCAGCCTGCAGCCCGTAGTTGCCCACATAGAGCCCTTTGAGCTCCACCAGGATTTCGGTGCCAACGGGCAGGTAGCCGCAGATGCCCCCCTCGCTGATGGCGATGATGATGGCCCCCGTCTCGTCCTGCAGGGCAATCTCGCTGTAGAGGTTGCCCTGGATGTCGTTGCCCGTCACCACGCCCTTGATTTGCGTGGCCTTGTCCACCAGGGCGTAGGCCACGCCGTCGCGGTAGTCCTTGCCGATGTAGTCCTTGTAGGTCTTCTTGAGCTGCGCGATGGTCACCAGGTTGGTCTCGGTGAGGGCGGTGTTGCCCTTGCCGTTGCCCTCGGGCTCGTCCCATCCGTCGTTCATGCATCCCGTGAGCGAGAGCAGGAGGGCCAGGAGGGGCAGGAAATATTTGATGGTCTTCATAACTTGTTAGAATCGATAAGAAACTTGTAACATTCCGTTTGTTCCGTAAACATGATACTTCTTCGGGTTGCGCGAGAAGGAGTAGCTGCGCGTGTTGCCGCTTGCGGTGTCGTCGCTGCGGCTCTGCTCGTAGCCTCCGGTGACGATTTTCTGGTTGTTCAGGATGTTGGTCACCATGAGGTTGATGCTGAGCATGCCCTTCTTCAGGTAGATGCTCTTGCCGATGGAGCCGTCGAGCATGAATCCGCCGTGGCCTTTCTGCTGCGGTGAGACCACGTAGTGCGTGCCCTCCTCGTCGGTGTAGACACCGTAGGCGTCGCCCTCGGTGTAGGCGTGGCCCTCCACCTTGCTCTGGTACCGCCAGTAGGGCGAGTAGCTCAGGTAGATGCGGTCATAGTAGTTGGCGTTCAGGTTGATGTACCATCCGCCCGTGTGGAAGTCCAGTCCGAGGCTTCCGGCGGTGAGGGGCGTGCCGCTCTCGCGCATGTCGCGCACCAGAGCCACGTCGTTGTTGTAGGTGCCCTGCGTGGAGTTGAGGTAGGTCACGGCGGCGTTGCTGGCGTTCTTGGCCTCGCTGACGTGGCCGATGGCCTTCAGGTTGAGCCAGCTGGTGAGCTTGAAGTTGAGCCCGAGCTCGGCGCCGTAGAAGCGCTTCTTCAGTCCGGTGAGCGAGTTGTAGGAGAAGGAGTTGATGTCGTCGAAGTAGAAGCACGTCCACTCGGTGGCGTGGTCCACCTGCGAGAAGTAGCCCGACAGGTTGGCGTGGAGCCAGGAGTTGGTGTACTGGTAGGAGAGCTCGGAGCTCAGCACGCGCTCGTTCTTCAGTCCGCTGACGAAGTCGTTGTTCATCTCGGCGGCGATGAAGGCCACGTTGGGCAGCGGCGCGTTCCACTGGTATCCGGCGCCGAGCATCACCACGTGGCCGTGGCCGGCATCCCAGCTCACCGACCCCTTGGCTCCCCCGTCGAGGAACTTGCCCGTGCCGCTCTTGCCGTAGGAGTTGTTGGCGAAGAGGCCGTTGCGCATGCGGCCCTCGCGCTGCATGGTGGTGCCGCCGAGGCGTCCGCTCACGCTGAGGTGCAGACGCCCGGCGTTGGTGGCGTAGTTGGCCCAGAGGAAGCCCTTGTTGGTGAAGATGTTGTAGTCGTAGGCGAAGCGGTCGCCCTCGTGCACCTCGGCGTTGGGGTGGTTCAGGTCGTACTGCACGGCGTCGGAGCCCAGGGCGTAGTTGCCCACGGCGTAGGTGTTGATGTTGTGGTAGTACTTCGCCCCGAGCAGGTCGTCCATCGTCTGGTAGTGCATGCCCTTGTTGGTGAGCAGCACCAGGCCGGCGTTCCACGACGTCTTCGCGCTCTCGCGGCCCGTGAGGGTGGAGGCCAGCGTGAGGTAGAGGTTGTTGTTGTGGCGTGCCTGGACGTAGTACATGGCGTCGGCGCCGGCCTCGTTCATGTTCCTGTTGGCGGCGTAGAGGCGGTCCCAGTTGATTTGCCGGTTCGCCTTGGAGTACATCAGGTAGTCCACGGCGCTCTGGAAGTTGTAGTAGTCGGCGGCCGAGGTGTTGTTCTGGCCGCGCTGCCACACGTCGTAGAACGAGCTCGGCATTACCTTCCAGTAGTCGGGGGCGGGGTTGTCGCTGTTGTTGTAGTTCAGCTTGGTGCTCTTGTACATGCTGTACTTGCCCAGCAGGGTGGTGGTGAGGCTGTGCTTGCCGTCCATCTTGTAGTCCCAGGTGAGGAGCGCCGTGGGCGCGAAGTCGTTCACCACGCGGCTGTTGCGCCGCTTGCCGTTCTGGTAGCCCCAGTAGGGGTTGTACTGGTAGCTGTTGGCCAGCCAGAAGCTCTCGTCGGTGGCCGCGCCCTGCGAGGCCCGCTCGGTGGGGTTGCCCCATGTGGCGAAGCTCAGGTAGTGGCGCCGGCCGATGATCTTCTCCAGCCCGAGGTAGTAGGACAGCGAGTTGTAGAACGTGCCCTCCACATATCCGCGGTCGGCCCAGCGGTAGGTGACGTTGGCCGTCAGGGCCCATCCCCGCTTGTTGAACCCGCTGCCGTATGTGTACATGCCCCGGAGGGTGTAGTTGCGGTTGGCGGCTCCCACCGAGAACCGGTGGCCCACGCGCTGCGCCCCGGCGCGGAAGTTGTAGTTGTTCGACCCCGCCATGCCGGTCATGGCGTAGCTGGAGTTCTCGAAGGGCAACGAGAAGTCCACGCTGCGCGTGATCTGGTTCAGCCCGCCCACCGAGGAGTACGAGAACTGGCCCCGCTCGACGTCGTTCACCGGGGCCCCGTTGATGAAAATCTCGTTGTACTTCTGGTTGAACGCGCGGTAGCGGAACCTCACGGGCGAGAAGAGGTAGCCCACCTCGTTGGCGTAGGCGTTGGTGGTGGAGTTGAGGATGGTGATGCCCTCATCGAGGTTCTCGTCCTCGCCCATCTGTGCTTCCGAGAACGTGAAGGCGTTCTCGTCGAGGGCGTTGGCCTGCTGCTGGGGCTCGTTGCCCGCATTCTGGGCCAGCACCAGCGGCGTGTAGAGAAGCGCTATCACGGCAGTTGTTACCTTGTTACGCATAGATTGTTGTTTGATGATACTTTTTATAGTTGATGTTGCAAATGTACGAAATGAAATTTAAACTCGTGTTAGATATTTAAAACAATTTTATGAAAAAGTTGAATTTACCGATTTATTTCCTTAAATTTGCCCCGGAATCAACTCAAAGCGATGAAAAGACTATTGTTTTTGGCCGCCGCGCTGGTGCTGGTGCTGTCGGCCGCGGCCCAGCACCAGTACCGGGCCTATGCCATTGGCTTCTACAACCAGGAGAACCTCTTCGACACCGTGCACGACGAGGGCAAGCTCGACAACGAGTTCCTGCCCTCGGGCTCCTATCATTGGGACGGGCT
>CAZVWX010000025.1:0-10627 GCA_964631105.1 uncultured Prevotella sp.
AGCCGACAGGGCGATGGCCGCCCAGTGCCACTTGCGGTTGAAGAGGCGCAGCAGCACGCGCAGCACGGCCCCGCGGAACACCATCTCCTCGGCCACGGGGGCGAGGATGCCGATGGCGAGATAGCCCCACGGCTCGCTCATGATGCCCTCGAAGAGGTGCTCGTAGCTCTCGGGCATGGTGACCTGCAGGCGCTCGTAGAGCCATTCGGCGGGCAGGATGGTGCCCAGGGCGAGGAGGGCCACCCAGACGAGCGTAGTCCACGGGCGCGACAGCAGGTAGCTGTTCGACACCGGCGTCCACCGCCTCCACGCGAAGAGGGCGATGGTAATCAGGCTGCTCGTCACGGTGACGGCTGCGAGCCACTTGCCGGTGTAGGCCACGTGGACCACGCTTTCGGCGAGCAGCGACGGCGTGAGGCCCCCCGCTTGGGTGTGGAGCGTGTAGGCCAGTGCGGCGCCCACCTGTACTGCCATTTGGATGATGTAGAAGACGAAGACAAACCACACGATGTCGAGGCATCCCTTTGCGTTCCTATTCATTTTCATTGTCTTTATGGAATTGTTCGATAATGGCGGCCTTGTCCTTCCGGAGCTGTTCGGCCAGTGCTTTTGGCGAGGCGAACTTGCGCTCGCCCCTGACGCGGTGGACGAGGCTGACGAGCATGAGCTTGCCGTAGATGTCGTCCTCGAAGTCGAAGATGTTGGTCTCCAGCGTCTGCGCCACCCCACCGAAGGTTGGCCTCGTGCCGATGTTCATCATGCCGGGGCGCATGGCCACGGTCTGCTGCAGGTGCGCCTCTACGGCGTAGACCCCCGCTGCGGGCACGAGCTTGTCGGCGGGCACGTCGAGGTTGGCCGTGGGGAACCCCATCTGCCGCCCCTCCTGCACGCCCCTCACCACGCGTCCGACGAGGGTGTAGGGGTAGCCCAGGCACCGCCGGGCCATCTCCACCTCGCCGTCTTGCAGCAGCGAGCGCACCACCGAGCTGCTCACCCTCACGCCGTCGAGCGTGAAGGCCTGCGCCTGCCCCACGTCGACGCCCAGCTCGCGGCCGTGGCGCACGTAGTCGTCGAAGCCCTCGCGGCGGTCGTGTCCGAAGCGGTTGTCGTAGCCGATGACAAGCTTGCGCACGTTGAGCTGCCGCTTGAGCACGCGGGCCATGAACTCGCGGGCCGTGAGCGCGGCCATCGCGCGGTCGAAGTGGACCACAGCCGTGGCGTCGGCGTGCGTCTTCGACAGCAGCAGCAGCTTCTCGTCGAGCGTGCTCAGCAGTCGCGGCTGCCACTCGCTTTGCAGCACCTTGCGCGGATGCTGGTCGAAGGTGACCACCACGGAGCGCAAGCCCGCCGCCCGCGCCTCGTCGCACACCTGGCGGATGAGGTACTGGTGGCCGCGGTGCACGCCGTCGAAGAATCCGATGGTGGCCACCGACGGCGGTTGCGGGGGCGTGTTGGCGGTGAGGTGGATGGTTTCCATGTCTTTTTATTCTCGCTTGGCGTTGTCGGTCCTGCGTTCGCGGCGGCGTGCGGCCATGCGCTTGCCCCACCGCCACAGCTCGCCCGCCCAGAGCACCACCGACGTGGCGGCGCTGATGGTGAGCCACTCGCGGCCCGTGAGCGGCACGGTGCGGAACATGTCGCCGCCGAAGGTGACGATGAGCCACTGCCCCAGCAGGATGGCCGCGAGCACGAGCATCATGCCCCGGTCGGCATAGAAGCGGCGGAAGGCCGAGTGGTTGCTGCCGAAGCACTTGGCGTTGAAGAGGTTCCAGAACTGCAGCATGACGAAGGTGGTGAAGTAGCACGTCAGCTCACGCGTGCTGACGCCCCCCGCGTCGCCCAGCCGCTCGCACCACACCAGATAGACCAGCATGGCGATGGCGAAGACCAGGCCGCAGAAGGCGATGCCCGCGGCCATCGGCTTGGTGATGATCGACTTCTTGGGGTCGCGCGGCTTCTCCCCCATCACCTCGCGCGAGGGCGGCAGCGAGGCCAGCGCCATGGCGGCGAAGGTGTCCATGATGAGGTTGACCCACAGGATTTGCGTCACCGTGAGCGGCATCACGGTGCCAACGACCGCGCCGCCGAGCACGACCAGCAGGGCCGTGAGGTTGACCACGAGCTGGAAGAAGAGGAACCGCTGGATGTTGCGGTAGAGCGAGCGCCCCCACATCACGGCGTTGGCGATGGACTTGAAGCTGTCGTCGAGCAGCGTCATGTCGGAGGCCTCCTTGGCCACGCTCGTTCCCGAGCCCAGCGAGAGGCCGACGTGCGCATAGTGCAGGGCCGGCGCGTCGTTGGTGCCGTCGCCGGTGACGGCCACCACGGCCCCCTGCCGCTGCAGCAGCTCCACGAGGCGCTGCTTGTCGCCCGGGCGTGCCCGCGCCATCACCCTCAGTCGGGTGGCGCGGCTGGCGGCCTCGTCGTCGGGCAGGGCCGCCCACTCCGGACCCGTAATCACCTCGTCGCTGCGCCTGCCCTCCTTCAGGGCCAGCAAGGCCTCGGGGTCGAAGAGTCCAATCTCGCGCCCCACCTCCACGGCCGTGGCCGCGGTGTCGCCCGTGACGATTTTCACCTCGATGCCGGCCTTGCGGCACTGCTCCACCGCCATGGGCACGTCCGGGCGCACCGGGTCGGCGATGGCGGCCAGGGCCTGCAGGCGGCCGTCGGCGGTGAAGGCCAGCGTGCGCATGGCCCGCCGCTGGTAGCCCAGCAGCAACTGGTCGGCCTCCTGCCGCTCGCCGCCCTGGACGGCGGCCATGTCCATCACGATTTCGGGCGCCCCCTTCACAAATGTATAGGTGTGGCCGTCGACCACGGCCATGGTCTTCATGTATTTCCGCTCGGTGGAGAACGGCACGCGGTCGGTCACCTGCGTCTCGCGGCGCAGCCGCCGGTAGTCGCAGCCCTGGCCCTGCAGCCAGCGCAGCAGGGCCACCTCGGTGGGGTTGCCCACGCCCTTGTCGCCGTCGAGCTCGGCGGTGGTGTTCACGGCGATGGCCGCATAGAGCAGCTGCCGGTCGCTGATGTCGCCGGCGGGCACCCCCTCGGCCCCGCCGTCGGCCAGCTTGGCCCCCATCCGCGCGGGCAGCACCATGTCGGCCACCTGCATCTTGTTCTGCGTCAGCGTGCCCGTCTTGTCGGTGCAAATCACGTTCACCGCCCCCATCGTCTCGCAGGCGTGCAGCTTCCTGACGAGGTTGTTCGACTTCAGCATGCGCCTCATGTTGAGCGCCAGCGCCAGGGTGACGGCCATGGGCAGCCCCTCGGGCACGGCCATGACGATGAGCGTGACGGCCATCATGAAGTAGCCCAGCACGCGGTGGGCCATGTAGAGATAGTCGCCGCTCGTCCAGAACTGGGTGTGGGCTGCGATGTCGTGGACGAGGAAGGCCAGAAACGCCACCACGGCCACCGCCGACCCCACCTGCGAGATGCGTCGGGCCAGGCGGTCGAGCTGCATGTTGAGCGGTGTCTTCACGTGTGTGGGCTCGGCCGACTTGGCCGACACCTTGCCAATCTCGGTGGCGTCGCCGACGGCCTCGACGCGGAACTCGCCGCGGCCCGCCAGCACCATGGTGGAGCGCAGCACCACGTCGGAGGGATAGGCGCCGTGCTCGTCGGCGGGGGCGGCGCCCATGCGCTTGGTGGTCACGGGCTCGCCGGTGAGCTGCGACTCGTCGATTTGCAGGTCGTGGCAGCTCGTGAGCCGCCCGTCGGCGGGCACCTCGTCGCCCACCTCCACGATGACGATGTCGCCCACCACCACGTCGCGCCGCGGAATCTCGGTCACGCGGCCTCCGCGCCTCACCTTCACGGGCTGCTCCTCGCCCAGGGCCGTGAGGGCGCTGAACCGCTTGGCGGCGTCGCGCTCGAAGTAGAACCCGATGGTCGTGGCGAGGAAGACGGCCACGAAGATGCCGATGGTCTCCAGGAAGTCGTGCTCCACGAAGGCCAGCACCAGCGAGATGGCCGCGGCCACGAGCAGGATTTGTATGATGGGGTCGCGGTATTTGTCGAGGTAGAGCTTCCAGAGCGAGGTGCGCCGGGGCGGCGTGAGCACGTTCTCGCCGTGGGCGAGGCGGCTCTGCCTCACCTCGGCCTCGCCGAGGCCCTGCGGCGTGGCGCCTGCTTCGGCCCCGCCGGCCTCCTGCCGCCCGGCCGATGGATTCATATGTTTTTCCTGTTCAATCATGAGTTGCGTGCAAAGTTAATTAAAAATCAGCGAAAAGCATGTGGTGCGCCGTATATTTTAACCAACTTTATTTTCCGCGTCGACGGCGCGCGCGATGTCGTCGAGGCTGTCGGCCACGAGGATGCGGTCGCGCCAGCTGCCGCGGACGAGTCCTTGGGCCTGCAGATGGTCGAGCAGGGCCACGAGGGGATTCCAGAATCCCTTCATGTTGTACACGACGACGCGCTTGTGGTGGTAGCCGATGGTGGCCCCGGCGGCCACGGTGAACACCTCGTCGAGCGTGCCGATGCCTCCGGGCAGGGCCACGAAGAGGTCGGCCTGCAGCTCCATGATGGCCTTGCGGTCGGCCAGGTTGTCGCAGGGAATCTCCACGTCGTTCAGCGCCGAGGTGTGTCCGCGCCGCTCCACCATCGTCGGCACCACGCCGATGACACGCCCGCCGCCGTCGTGTACGGCCCGCGCCACGCATTCCATGAGCCCCATGTCGGTGCCGCCGAAGACGAGCGTGTGCCCCTCGCGCGCCATCCACCGGCCCAGCTGGTCGGTGAGGGTGAGGAAGTCGGGGTCGAGGCCTTCGTTGGCCGAGCAGAATACAGCTATTTTCATGTCCGGATGTTGTTTTGTTTCTGTTGTCTTCCGGCCCGCCCGCTTCGGGTCTGCCGGCATGACGGCACAAAGGTAACGTTTTTTTTTGTCCTGACAAAACAAATGGGGCGGCGATGAGTGAAATTTGCGGGCCGCGGGCGTGGGGGCGGCAATCGTTCCGGACAGTCAGCTGGGGCACATGTCTCCCTTGCAGGATCCGCGCCTTGTGCACGGCCCGCACGCCCTGCACCCGTGGCAGCCATGCAGCCCCGGCGGGGCTGAAGCATCAATAACCCCGCACTAAGGGAGTGAAACGACCGCAGTGTGGGGTGGAAACACCCCAGCCCCTTCATTTAGTGCCTTGGAAAGGCACAACTTGCGAAGCGAAACATCCAAGGCAAAAACTTTCGCTACGCAAGTTCAGCCTCTTTGAGGCTGGGAGTGAGAGAGGAGGGTGGGCGATGCACCCCAGTCTGCGGTCGTTTCACTCCCTTAGACTGGGGTTTCTCATGGTTCAGCCTCTTTGAGGCTGCATGGCTGCCACGGGAGCAGGGTGTGCAGGAGCCGCGCCTCATGCCAGTCCCTGCAGTGGACAGCAGCCCCGCTGCTCCGCATCCTTCCATCGTAGCATCGTCAGCAGGAACTAACTTTACATATTTCGTACTTCCCGAAAAATCCCGTTTTGGCAGAACGTCAGCGTTCTCCGAACTCTTGCGACATTCTGCGAAGTTTTCCCTTCGATTTGCTTACGGTTTTGTAAAGATGCGAGAAAAATAGGGGGTCAATCGGAAGAACGGCCTTCTTCGGTCCGAAGAACGGCCTTCTTTGCCTCGAAGAACGGCCTTCTTCGAAGCCAAGAAGGCCGCTTACACATTGCAAGAAGGCCGTTCATGGAATCGATGGGAGAATAGTTGACAATGCAGGTCGGCTGCGGATGCGCCGCAAGCGGGCCCGCATGCGCTCAGAAGGAGCCGCCGGCGGGTGGATTGCCGGCTGGCGTGGCGTCAGTCAGTCCGAGGAACCGCCTCTGCCAGTCCACGAAATAGGCGGGCTTGTCCACCATGAGGCCGCCGTCGGGCCCGATGAAGAGCTGCGTGGTCTCGGCCTTCAGGCAGAGCTGCCGGTCGCGCAGGCGGTAGATTTCATATCTGAAGTCGAGCCGCGCCCCGCGGTGGTAGACGTAGACGGTGTGTATCTCTGCCACGTCGTTCATGCCCAGCGAGGCGAAATACTTCATGTGCACATCGTAGACGGGCGCGGGCATTCCCGCCCGTGCCATGGTGAGATAGTCGATGCCGGGATAGTGGCGTCCGAAGCTCTCGCGCCCGTCTTCGAGATACTTCACGTAGGAGCCGTGCCAGACGATGCGCATGGGGTCCATCTCGCTGAACCTCACGCCCACCTGGCACACGTCCTCCAGCTCGCGCCTCATGGCGTGAAGACTTTGTCGGCCACGGCGGCGCCGAATTTGAAGTTGGCGAACGTGTATTTGGTGTAGCCGCGCTTGCTGTTCAGCGTGAGCGACTCCAGGGCGCCGGTCTTGCGGTTGATGGCGAGTACGAACGAGGTGAACATCATGCGGCGGGCCTTGGCGGGCGTCATGGTGACCACCACGGTGCCGCCCTTCTCGGCCACGGCCACGCCGCTGGTCTTGGCGACGCCGGTCTTGCCGCCGTCGAGCACGGCCTGGAGCACCGACTTGAAGGCGGCGAACTGGCTGGCCGTCTTGGCCGAGGCCACGTGCTTGCGCCCCGCCATCACCATGGTGAAGGTGCTGCCGTTCATCACGAGCTGCTCCTTGCCGCCGCCGCAGACGATGGCCACCTTGTCGGGGGCCTTCATGTAGAGGGCCCCGCTGCTGGTGGCGTCCTTGGCCAGGGCCTTGTTGTGCTTGGTCATCACGGCCTTGGCCGAGGCCGTGCGTGCCGTGCGGTAGGGGGCCACGGCCTGTGTGAAGGCGGCCTCCTGCGCCGTTGCCGCCGTGGCGATGCACAGCAGCAGCAGGAAAAGAATCTTTCGTGTCATCGGGTTTGCTTTGTTTCTTTTTCGCTTGAGGTTCAGGTGTAGAGTCCTCCGTTGATGGAGACCACGTTGCCCGTGATGTATCCGGCCTCGGGCGAGGCGAGGAAGGCGATGAGCGCGGCCACCTCCTCGGGCTTGCCGAAGCGGCGTGCGGGAATCTGCTGCTTCAGGGCGGCCTCGTCGAGGCCCTCCACCATGTCGGTCTTGATGAATCCCGGGGCCACGGCGTTCACGGTGATGCCGCGCCGCGCCACCTCCTGGGCCAGGGCTTTGGTGGCCGCGATGAGGCCGCCCTTGGCCGCGCTGTAGTTGGTCTGTCCGGGCAGTCCCTTGATGCCGCTCAGGCTGGCCATGTTGACGATGCGCCCGTAGCGGTGCATCTGCATGGCGGGCAAAAGGGGCTGGGTGACGTTGAAGAATCCGTCGAGCGTGACTTGCAGCACGCGCGTCCAGTCGGCGGCGGGCATGAGTGCGAGCAGGTTGTCGCGGCGGACGCCCGCGTTGTTCACCACCACCTCGATGTACTCGTCGGGGTGGGCCTGCTGCCAGCCGTCCAGGGCGCCGCGGGCCTGGCGGGCGTCGCCCACGTCGAAGGGCAGCAGCTCGCCGTCCTGTCCCTGCTCCCTCACCAGGCGCAGCGTCTCCTCGGCGGCGCCGGCCTTGCTCACATAGTTCACGAGGATGTGGTATCCCCGGCGGGCCAGCGCCACGCTCGTGGCGCGCCCGATGCCCCGGCTTGCGCCGGTCACCAATGCATATTTCATGGTTCTTCTGACTTTGATGAGTTCAACATTTGCCAAAGGCGCTCCTTGCCCAGCACCTCGGCGCAGGTCATGAGCGCCGTCATCGTGACGCCCTCCACGCCGTGGAGCACCAGGCTCTGCCCGGTGAGCAGCAGGTTGGGCTCGGGGGTGCGCGGCGAGAGCACGGTGAGCAGCGCGTTGCCGCAGTCCTTGCGCAGCCCGTAGGCCGAGCCGTTGGGGGTGAGGGTGTAGTCGCGGTAGGTCAGGGGCGTGCTCACGTATTGCGCCTCCACCATGCCGGCCAGGCCGGGAATCACCGTTCCGGCCAGTGCGACGCACTCCTCGGCCATCTGCCGTTTCCAGGCCTCGTAGGCGGGGCTGCGGCGTCCCAGGCGGGTGCCGCTCCACGGGCGGCATTCGTCCCACGTCACGGGGGTGAGCAGGTCGAGCTGCCGCACGAAGCGGCTGCCGTCGGCGGGCACGTAGTAGCTCGCCATGACCCCCGACACGGGCCTCTCGCGCTCGAATCCGTCCCACACGTTGGGCCGCCTGAGGATGTATTCGTTGTGCCCGGCGTAGGGCAGGCGCCCGGGCTTGATGGCCAGCGACACCGTGAGGATGCCGTAGGTGTTGTCGAGCAGGTGCATGCGGTGGCGCAGGCTGCGCCTCACCAGCGTGCCCGGGCCGATGAGGTCGTAGGTCAGTGCGGGGTGTAGGTCGCTGATGAAGAGGTCGGCCTGGAAGCGCCCGCCGCCGGCGGTCACGGCCTCGGCGATGCGCCCCTGCCGCTCCACGAGCCCGGTCACCTCGGCGTTGCAGAGCAGCTGGCCGCCGCGGGCCCTGATGTCGCTCACGAGCGAGTCGACGATGAGCCGCCCGCTGCCCCGGAGGCGCCAGCTGCTGTCGATGAAGCTGCTGTTGATGTGTGCGAAGGTGAACAGGGGCAGCGTGTCCTTGCGCAGTTCCACGCGCGTGGAGTTGCCCGAGAGCACGTTCACGAGCAGGGGGTCGTGGATGTGGGCGGTGAGCCACTGCCAGGCCGGCATGGCGAACTCGGCGGCCATGGTGCCGGGGTCGGTCACGCTGGCGGCCTCCTTCGAAGGGTCGAGCCAGTCCATCTGGTGGCGTGTGTTCATCCGGAGCATGTCCACATACTGCCGCAGCCCGTCGGCGTCGGCGGGGAAGCGCTGGGCCAGCCGCCCGGCAAAGCGGTCGTAGCCCTGTGGCAGGTCGAAGCTCTCGCCGCCGATGTGGATGCGGTCGAAGCAGTCGGTGTCGAGCCTCACCCAGGGCAGCTTCAGCAGGTTCAGCATGCTGAAGGCGCGGCGGAGCGGCTGGTCGCCCGCCAGGCCGCCCACGTAGTGCAGCCCCGTGTCGAACTCCAGTCCCCGCCGGCGGTAGCTCTGCATGCAGCCGCCGGGCTGGGCGCCACGCTCCAGGACGAGCACGCTGTAGCCCTCAGAGGCCAGGATGCTGGCGCACTCCAGTCCGCCCAGTCCGCTGCCGATGATGATGGCGTCGTGCTTGCTCATTCCTTTGCTTTTGCTTTTGTTTTCTTCAGCTTCCGGTACACCGCGGGCTGTAGCACATAGCTCAGGATGACGGCCGAGAGCAGTCCGGTCAGGGTGGAGAAGCCCACGCTGCGGATGGCCGGATGGCGGGCCAGGAGCATCGACGAGACCGTGACCACGAGGATGAAGGCCGAGAAGAAGATGGCGCTCTTGTGCATGTCGAGCAGGCGGCTGTCGCGCGTGCTGCCGATGAGACCGTTCATCACGAAGATGCTGTAGTCGACGCCGATGCCGAAGATGAAGGTGGAGATGATGATGTTGAGCAGGTTGAACTTCATGCCGAAGATGTCCATGGCTCCCAGCACGACCAGCCAGCTCAGGATGATGGGCATGAATCCGAGGAGCGTCAGGCGCAGGTTGCCGCGGAAGCTGAGCAGCAGCACCAGGAAGACGAACGCCATCGACACCCACTGCAGGATGTTGAAGTCGCTGTTCAGCTTGGCCAGTGTGTCCTGGGTGTAGTAGGACGTGTCGAGCACCATCATGCCGGGCTCGTCGCCTATGGCCCGGCAGATGCGGTTGTAGGCTCCGTCGGGGTCTTCCTCGGTGGCCTTGTCGTAGCGCACCGAGGTGTAGCAGAGGTATTTGCCGCCATAGGTCTTCTCCATCAGCGTCGACAGGTAGCCGTAGGGGATGAGGCCGGCCTGGTAGAGGCGGTCGGGGGCATAGTCGGCCTGCACGGCGGCGAAGAACTCGTCGAAGGCCCCGGGGGCGAAGCCGGCCTGGGGTGCGGTGGCGGCCGTGAGCGCGCGCACGCACTCCACCCGTCCGGGCGTCCAGTAGCGTTTCCACGCGTCGATGCGCTGTTGCTGCACGACCAGGGGCACCAGCATCTGGTCGGTGGGCGTGTAGCCCTTCACCAGGCCGAGCCTTTGCAGGCTGTCCAGCTTCTGCCGCAAGGCTCCGAAGCGGGACAGGGCCTCCTCCATGGTGCCGCCCGTGGAGGCGAAGAATCGTGTGCCCGTGCCCGAGGCGGTCTTCGCCGACAGCAGCCTCTCGGAGTGCGTCACCTCGGGCGCGTGGTAGCCCAGGTTGTCGAGGTTGGTGTCGAAGTTGGTGCCGCGCCAGGCCCAGACGGCGATGCACACGGCCACGAGGGCGCAAATCACGGCGATGAGCGGCTTGTTGCGGTCCAGGGGAAGGGCGTTGATGCGGTCGATGGCGGCGAACATCCGCTTGTTGGCGCGGTTTCGCCGCGTGTCGAGCAGCTGTGGCAGGAAGACGAGCGAGAACACGGTGGTGCCCGCGATGGCGAAGGCGGCGAAGAGGCCGAAGTCCTTCAGCAGGTCGGTGTTGATGAAGATGAGCCCCATGAACGACCCTATCGTGGTGAGGCAGCCCAGGAGCACGGGCCTGGTCTCGTCGCGCAGCACCCGCCCGGGGTCGGTGACATACTTGTAGTGGGTGAGCACGTGGAGCACGTAGCTCATGGCCACGCCGAGCACCACGGCCCCGATGCCAAGGGCGAGGAGCGAGAACTCGCCCTTGATGAAGTACATCATGGCCAGGCC
>CAZVWX010000026.1:0-10592 GCA_964631105.1 uncultured Prevotella sp.
GACGGCACGCACGCAGCGACGCAGTTCATCGCCGCCGAGCCGCAGAGCTGCCCGAAGCTCACGCGCGGCAAGTTCGAGTACGACTTCGGCGACGAGGCCGGCTACACGCCCCTGCTGCCCATGTACACCCTGGGCCACGACTTCAAGCCGGCCAACATCCACGCCGGCGGGCTGCGCTATCATGGCGCGGGCATGATCATCTCGCAGCTGCTCAAGGACGGCTACCTGCGCGGCGACGACATCCCGCAGCTGGAGAGCTTCCAGGCCGGAATGCTCTTCGCCCAGACCGAGGGCATCATTCCCGCACCGGAGAGCTGCCACGCCATCGCCTCGACGATTCGCGAGGCCAAGAAGGACCGCATCGAGGGCCGCGGCGAGGTCATCTTGTTCAACCTCAGCGGCCACGGGCTCATCGACATGCCGTCCTACGACTCCTTCATCAACGGCGACCTGACCAACTACGCCCTGAGCGACGAGGAGATAGAGAAGAGCCTGGCCGACGTGCCACAGGTGGAGATGCCCCAGGAGTAGGGCGCCCCCGCCCGCGGCTCTGCTGGATTTGTAAGTGCCCTTGGCATGAGGATGAAGGGTGTGGAGCCTGTTTGCCAATTGTAAGGAAACCAACTGAACATGGGCTGAAAGTGCACACGCGGGTGTGATTACTTTCAGCCCATATTCGTAGGAAATCAGCCAAAGTGAAGGATGCCTCCATGTATTCGTAAATACCCACTCGAAGAAAAAAAAGCAAAAGCATGATTGCCGATGAGTTGGAATATGTGTCGGCAGGATTCCTCGTGCATTTCAGCTATCATGACAAGGGTCTGTTCGTGGACACCGACAAGAGCGACGAGACGGAGTTCCCCGTGCTGCTCATGGACTGGGTGGAGGGCGTGAACCTCGACCAATACCTGCGGCGGCATCTTGGCGATGAAGATTCCCTTCGCATGCTTGCTTGCCAGTTCAGCAAGCTGGCGATGTGGCTCATGCCCCAACCTTTCGCCCACGGCGACGTGAAGCCCGACAACATCATGGTGCGCAGCGACGGCTCGCTCGTGCTCATCGACTACGACGGCATGTACGTGCCCGCCATGAAGGGGCAGCGGGCGCGTGAGCTTGGCAGCCCCGACTTCCGCCACCCGTCACGCACGGAGGCTGACTTCGACGAGCACGTCGACGACTTCTCGCTCGCCTCCATACTGCTGTCTTTGAGGGCCATTGCCGCCGACTTCTATCCTCCACCATGTTCCGGCTTGTCTCGTGGCTCACGGCCGTGCCTTTGGGAATGTCCGGCATCGCGTCCTTGAAGCAAACGGTGCTGAGGACGATGACTTTCGGCTGTGCCACAAGAGCTCCTGTTCAAAGTCGCGGGCCAGGCGGATGCCGAGCTCATCGTCGGAATATTCGCCGGCATCGATGATTTTTGCGCTGGCTTTTGAGCAGGGCACTTCGTCTATATAGTTGTTCTCGGGGTAGAAAGTGCGGTTGCTGGCTGTCTCCGGCTTGAGGTCGCCCTGGTGGATAGCGCGAAGCAACTGCTTCCCCATATGCTGTTTACGTTTGTTGAGCCAGAGCCCGCCACGCTGGGTGCGGCAGGGAGGCGCGGGGATTGCCTGCCAGTGCAATCGTTTGGCGCTGAAGATGATAAGTGTAAATCCTACATTGTGCGCGAAAACGCAATCCTTGATGCGTTAAAACAAAAGTCTGTGCGCGGTTCCAATGTTAAAATGTGTATAGAAAGCAGGTGCGCGGGATATTTCTTGCTACTTTTGTATCAGTAAAAACAGAAGTTCGGCGTTGTGAAACGCGTGTCTATTCGCAATTCTTTTATTGACCCTACGGGGCTCTATTCGCATGAAACATCAACAGGCCGCGCTGTCGGGAGACAGCGCACCAAAGCCGCAAAAGGTGCGGCCAAGCTATGAGCATCATCGATGCACCTCATCTTCTACGCTTATTGTTCACTTGACATACGGCTTCGGCGCGGCCAGGCAGGATGGTTGGCAATGCCACAACCACGGGGCCGCGCCACAACAAAAAATGCAGGCATCTCACGATGTCTGCATTCTTTCGATTCTTCTTTGGGAATTCCCAAAGAAGGAATCGCGTAAATCTATCATTAAACTTTTCTAAGAACCGATGCAAAATTACATCTTTTGCAGGCATTCCGGGTGGCAAATTCTTTTTTTAGAGGTTGCAAAATCTGTTGAGGAGGCGTGTTTAAACAGATTTTGCTACCTCTTGAGCCATTTTTTGCCTCCCTATGCCTGTTCGTTGCGATAGTCGGTAGGGCTCATGCCCACCTCCTTGCGGAACACTTTGGAGAAGTATTTCGGGTCGGAGAAGCCCACGGCGTAGGCGATGTCGCTCACCGGGCGGTCGCTGTTGCGTAGCATGTCCTGCGCCTGCTTCAGTCTCAGATGGTGCACCAGCTCTATGGGCGTGGTGCCGACGGCATTCTTGATTTTGCTGTAGAGCACGCTCCGGCTCATGCCCACGTGGCGTGCGATGTCGTCAATCTTCATGTTGGGCGAGTGCATCTCCCGCTTGATGCAGTCCACGATTTCGCGCATGGTGCCGTCGTCGGTGACCGACTTGGCGAAATCGTCTATCTCCTCTTGTGCCATCTGCCGTTCGGGCGTTTGTGTGCCGGCGTCAGGTTGTTGCGGCGATGAGCCAATCTGCTCAAGATACTTCTGCTGCAGAGCCTGGCGGTTGCCGATGATGGTCTGTATGCGCCCCTTCAGATAGGTGGCCGAGAAGGGTTTGGTGACGTAGGCGTCGATGCCCTCCTGGAATCCGCGTGCCCTGTCCTCGGCCGAGGCCTTGGCCGAGAGGATGATGATGGGGATGTGCGAGATGTTCTTGTCCTGCTTGATGAGGTGCACCATGGTGAGGCCGTCCATCACGGGCATGTTGACGTCGGAGAGGATGAAGTCGGGCATGTCGCGCTGCGCCAGCTCCAGTCCCACCTGTCCGTTCTGGGCCAGAAGCACGTTGTAGTCGGGTGCCAGGATGCTGTAGAGGAACTCCCTCAGGTCGGCGTTGTCCTCCACGACGAGGATGGTGATGCGGCTGTCCTTGCGGTCGGTGCCGCCTGCCGTGGGCTCGGAGGCGAGCTGGCGGAGCCGTGCGGCGGCGTTCCTGTCGTCCACCTCGATGCCGTCGCCGCCAGTCTGGTCTTCCTCGGTGGCGTAGAAGTTCTGCTTGTTGTCGAACTTCAGCAGCTTGTTCACCAGGCTGAGCATGTTGCGTGCGTTGCGCAGCACCATGCTCATGTGTATGCGGCCTGTGGGCGAGAGGTTCTCGGTCTTGAGCACCTCGCTCACCGGCCCCTCGATCAGCGTGAGCGGGGTGCGCAGCTGGTGCCCCATGTCGCTGTAGAATTTCGACTTCACCCGCGACAGGTTGCTTTCCATCTTGTGGCGTTGCCTGAGCTTGTAGAAGCTGAGCAGGTACCACACGATGCCGCCGAGCACCACGATGATGAGCAGCCGGCCGGGAACCGACTCCCAGAAGGTGGGGTGCACGTAGACGTTGAGGGCCGCCACCTTGTCCGACCATACACCGTGCGTGTTGGTGCTCTTCACCAGGATGCGGTAGTGCCCGTGGGGAATGTTGTTGAACGAGATGCAGTGGAGCGCACCCAGCTCAATCCACTTGTCGCCTTTCCCGTCGATTCTGTAGGCATAGCGCATCTGGTAGTTCCTAGTGTAGTCGAGGGCCGAGAAGTAGATGGTGAGGTTCCGTTTGCCGCTCGGTATTTCCAGCAGGTCGGTGTTCAGGATGGGCACGGTGGTGTGCTCGCCCTGGTATTGCAGGTAGGTGAAGATGATGCGTGGCTGGTAGTCGGTCTTCGACAGCCGTCCGGGCAGGAAGGTCAGCGGCCCCTGGTTGGTGCCGATGGTGATGGCCCCGGTCGTGGGGTCGGTCACGGAGCGTGCCTCCGAGAACTCGATGTTGCCGTCGAAGTCGTTCGGCCCGAACACGTCGAGTCTGCCGGTGGCCGGGTCGAACTTGTCGAGGCTCGATTCGCGCACAATCCACAGGCGTCCGTTGCGGTCTTCGGTGACGCTCTGGTAGATGCCTTCCTCGGGGTTGAACTGCGGCAGGTATCTCACTTTCAGGTTGTCTTGCAGCAGGTTGCGGCTCTCCACAAACTCGATGGAGCCGCCCAGCGAGGCCACGAACGTGCAGCCGTCGGCGCGTGTATGCGCATACACCACGTCGCTGGCCATGAGCGAGGTGGTGTCGCCGTCGATGTGGCGTGTGGTGAAGTAGCGCAGCTTCCCCGGCTGGTCCACCTTCTCGCTGAAGGTGAGCAGCCCGTCGTTGGTGCACACCAGGGCCGCGCCCTGCGGCGAGAAGAAGATTCGCCTGACGTTGGCAAAGCCCCGCTTGGGATAGTTCAGGCCGTTGCGGGGGCTCACGAAGTCGATGCGCCCCCCGCGCTCCACCGCCAGGTTGAGCCCGCCCCCATACGAGGCCACCCAGACGCGTCCGCGGTGGTCGCTCTGGATGTCGGACACCTTGTCGCTGGAGAGCGACGCCTTGTCGGCGGGGTCGTGCTTCAGATGGGTCGGCGCACCCCCCGTGGTCGGCAGGATGTAGATGCCGTCGCCCTTGGTGCCAATCCACAGCCGGTGCCGCCGATCCTCGTGCAGGGCGTAGATGCCGTTCTTCGAGAATGCCGTCTGCTGGCTTTGCAGCTGTCCGCCGGGTGCGAGATAGCGCTTGGTGTGCCGCTTGGTGTCGACCACCTGCACCACGCCGTTGTAGTAGCCCGCCCAGAGCTGTCCGTTGTGGTCGTAGGCCAGCGCCCTGATGTCGCTGTTGCCCCCGTCGGGGCGGTAGAGCGTGTACTGGTGCAGCTTGAAGTTGATTTGCACCAGGTCGTGGTCGGCCGTCACCCAGAGGATGCCCTGGTCACTGATGGCGTACTTGTCGATTTGTGGCAGGCAGCCCTTGCCGAATCCGTCCACGCGGAGCGGATAGGGCACAAACTGCTCCGTGGCGTCGTCGTAGTAGGCGAAGGTGCCCCCTTGGGGGATGGCCCAGACGGTGTTGTGCTCGTCCTGCATGATGAAGGGCTTCCGCGCGGTGGTGCGCTCCTGCGGCGGGGCCTCGGCCTGCAGCCACCTCACCTGGTGCGTCTTGGCGCTGATGACCGAGATGCCGGGGCCTTCGGTGAAGAAGAAGAGGTTCTTCCGGTGGTCGACGAAGAGCTTCTTGGCCTCGGGCAGGGGCTGCCCGGGGTTCTGGATGTTGATGAGGCGCACGCCCCCGCCCTGCGTGTTCACCGACACGATGCCGATGTTGGTGGCCAGGAAGAGCCTGGAGTTGTGGTAGTTCTCGATGTCGTTGATTCTCGTCACGCCCTTGGGCAGGGCTATGGGCCGCAGGCTCGGGCTCCCCGTGTATTCGGCCAGGCGGCCGTCGCGCGAGGCCAGGAACACCCGCCGCCCCACGCATTGCATCCAGAAGAAGGGCGCCTGGCTGTTGATGCGGCACCCGTAGCAGAGCGGCCCCTTGCTGGTGAGCACCCACTCGCGCCCGGCGGCGTCGTTCTCCACCCGGTACACCTCGCCGCCCCGGTAGAAGCCCTTGCCGGCGCGGAAGACCTGCGCCTTGCTCGCGAAGTCGTCCGGGTTGCCGTCGTCGGCACGGATGATGAGGCTCTTGTCGGTCGGAACGAGCCAAGTGGCCTTCGTCGGCAGCGGGAAGATTTCCCTCACCTGGCAGTCGCGGCCGAGCATGGCCTTCAGGCCCGACTTGATGTTGACGAACCTGGAACGGTGGGTGTCGAAGAGGTAGGCGTTGCGGTCGGAGGTGGCAAACCAGACGTCGTTGTTGTAGTTGGGTCTGATGCACCTGATGCGGTTGGTGGTGAGGTCGTCGTCGCCGTCGTGGCCGTCGCGGAAGGTGATGAACGTGTAGCCGTCGTAGTAGGACAGTCCGTTCCACGTGCCGAACCACATCGTCTTGCCGGGAGCCTGCTGCAGGTCGGAGATGGTGTTGGCCGCGAGCCCGTCGAGGATGGAGAATCGCCGCACGTCGCAGTAGGGCTGGGCCGTTGCCGTGAGCAGTGCCAGGGTCGCGAGCGCGAGGGCAAGTTGAATGTTACGGACTAGTCGCATCATCTGATTCGCATTTGTTCTTAGAAGCGTTCTTCGGCTGCTGAAAAATTCCGTTACACCGGCCATCCCGCAGCTTCATCTTGCCCTCAAAGTTAAGGAAAAAAAGACGAAGCCGCAAGCTTTTGCGGGATTTTCCCTCAAAAAGATAGGGATTTTCCTCCTTTTTTTATTCTTTTCTCCTTTGCGTTGTGTGGCGGAACGATTATTTTTGCAGCAAGAAACAAAGAAAACCAAAACGAGCAAACGATGAAAAAGTTTACAACCAGCCTTCTGACAGGCCTTGCGGCCCTGCTTTCGCTCTCGCTGGCGTCGTGCGACGAGGACGCCGACGTGGCCTACGCCCTCGACGGCGCATGGCGCGGCAACGTCTACACCACCTCCACCTGGAACGGCCTCACCTACCAGGCCTCCTGTTCGGAGGTGCAGTTCAACAGCGGCTACGACTCCGGCACGGGCTACTGGATTGACTATTACAGCGGCGCGCCCTGGGACTACATCGCCAACCACATCCGCTGGAAGGTGCGTGGCGGCGACATCTACATCCACTTCGACGAGGAGAACAGCGACATCGTCATCTACAACTACCACCTCGACGACTACCACTTCAGCGGGCAGCTGGTCGCCAGCGGCAGCAGCGACCGCATCTCGTTCTCGCTCCAGCACATCTCCTCGCCCAACTGGTACGCCTACGACTATTACGGCAGCGACAGCTGGTACGACGACTGGTATGGCTACGGCTACTATTACGGCAAGCAGGCCACCCGCGCGGCCACGCCGCCGGCCGTGGTGCGCGGTGTCGGCAAGCCGTGAGCTAGAACTTCTTGAACTTCAGCCTGTAGCGGTTGGTGCTCAGAATCATGCGGCTGCCCGTGAGCTTCTCCACGTAGAAGTGCTCCTCCAGGCTGTTGATGCCGAAGGGGGCCAGCAGCGCGGCGTCGGTCACGGGCACGTCGCCCGAGGGGTCGGTCTGCGTGCTGTCGGCCGACTCGTGGCCGTAGTCCCAGTAGGGCGAGCTCACGATGAGGCTGTCGCCGGTGTGCTTGAAGCGGAAGTAGCAGCTTCCGGCGTTGGCCTTCTGCGTGTAGAGCAGCTTGAACTGCACGCCCCAGAACACCTTTTCCTGCGCCACGTCGTTGATGCCCCCGGTGGCCAGCGTGTCCACTTGCACCAGGTGCCAAAAGCCGTCGAGCTTGCCGTTGTCCGATGTTTCCAGCGTGCACGCGCCCAGCATGGGCGCTACGGCCATGCAGATGGCCATGATGGTATGTCTTGTCTTCATTGTCGTCAGTCAGAGAGTTAAAGGTTGAACACGCCGCTCTTCGCCACGGTCATCTGGAATCCCGCGTTGTGGCCGAGGATGCTGCCGAAGTCCATGCCGTAGCTTCCCCTTGCCGTCCAGCCGTGTGGGAACCGGTAGGTGGCCTCGGCCATGAAGCTCACGTTGTGGCGCTTCTTGTAGTAGGGCTCGTTGTAGGTGCCCAGACCCTCCTGCCAGGTGGCCAGCACGCGGTAGGAGAGGCGCTCGCCGGGCATTCCGTCGAATCCCAGGTGAAAGGCCATGAACCGGTTGTCGTCGACGTGTATGGTTCCGTCGCTATTATAAATAGGTGAGCGGTAGAGCGGGTTTCCCATCACCTGCCCCCAGTGTTGCCATCCGGTGTAGATGTAGTTGTTGTAGTAGTCGTCGGTCCCGGCCCAGTGGTCGCTGATGTTCTGCGAGTGGTCGTGGTTGTAGGGGCCGCTTTGGTATTTTGTGTAGAGATATTCCAGCACGATGTTGCGCAGCCACTTGCCGTGTTTCAGGTTGAGCTCGGTGCCGAGCATGATGTCCTTGAACTTGTACACCACGAAGCGGCGGTCCTTCTTCTCGTTCCACTCGTCGCCCGTTCCGTATCCGTTGTAGTCCAGGTGGAACATGGCCGAGTGGTCCTCGAAGAAGTGGTCGGCATAGACGTGCACGGCCCAGCTGTCCCTCTCGTAGTTCCAGCGTGCCACCCAGCTTCCGAGCGTGTTGCCCGCCACATTGCCGTAGTAGCCCTCGCCCACATCGTTGCCGCTGGGGAAGAGCGCGTCGTAGTAGGCTCCGAGGCCCCGCCCGTTGCGTGTGGCCACCAGCTCGCCGTTCCTCATGGTGTAGCTTGTTCCGCCGAACTGCGTGGCCATTTCCAGTCCCGCCTCCAGCGACCAGGGCACGAAGCGGTCGGGGTTGCCAATCATCAGGTAGCCGGCCTTAGAGTGGTAGAGCACGTCCTCGGTGTATTTGCTTTGCTGGTGGGTGAAGTCGCGCTGCCAGTTGTCGTCGGTGAAGCGTCCGTAGGCGATGTGTCCCTTCAGGTGCACCCATCGGTGGAAGATGGGCAGCGTCCAGTATTTGGGCAGGGCCAGCCTCACCTGCGGCACGGGCCGGGCGTTGATGCCCAGGGCCTGCGAGCCGCTGCTGAGCTGCTGGTTCTTCATCTCCATGGGGTACTCCTTGCTGCCCACGCTCAGCGTGCCGTGCAGCCAGCGTGCCTCGACGAAGGCCTGCTGCACCACCACGTGCGACGTGTAGTGCACGGGCACGGCCACGTCGACCCCGTAGCCGACGCCCCAGCGTCTGGCCGAGTCGGTGCCGAGGGGGCGGATGAGCTGTCCGCGCACATATCCGTTGTCCTTCTCCAGCGAGCTCAGTCCGTAGCGGTTGGCGTTCAGCCACAGCGGCGTCTTCTCGTTGGAGAACGACGCCTGGGCCTCCACCCGGTAGTTGATGCCGTGCCCCAAGTCCAGCTTGCCCGGTTCCGCGTCCTCTTGCCAGGCGTATTGCGCCCGGCCCGTGACCGGCATGGCCAGGGCCAGCAAGAGCGGAAGTGTTGGGTTGATTCTCATTCGATTTTCGTTCTGCTTTTTATTCCTATTAACGCGTCTTTTGCCCGATTATTGTGATGGCGGCGAGTTTTTGAGCAGTTTCCGGACTTCGGGCGCGCTTCGTCGTGTCCACTTGCAGGGGCCGCGCCTTGTGCCGGCCCGCACGCCCCAAGGGCGTTTCACGCACCCACGGCGCTCGTTCTCACTGGGGCCGGACCGGGAGCGCCATTCCGGCAAAGGCCGAAAACGCCCACCGCGGCCGGCCAGCTCGCAGTCGTTTCGTTCACTTGGCAGGAATAGTGGGGAGGGCGGCTTCCTGTCGTGCGCGGATAATCATTTTTTTTCCTCTTTTTGGTTGCGTTTTTCCATCGTTCATGCGTTTCATGCCGACGAACGTGCAAGAAGCGCGGAAAAGGCGGTTGTGGGGGAAAGGGCATTTTAGTAAATTCGCACGTTGAAAAAAATCGATAATCCATCTTAGACGAATAATTAGATGAATAAGAAGAACCAGCCTTCAGAGCCCCTGACAGTGGTTATCGTCGACGGCGACCCCTGTGCGTGCGAGGAGCTGCGCGGCCGCCTCACGGCTTGTGGCAACCTCAGTGTCGTCGGCGAGGCCCACAGCGTCGGCGAGGCGCAGAGCCTGTTGTCGCGTGTGCGCCCCGACGTGGTGTTCCTGGCCAACGAGCTGCCCGACGGGTCCGGCTTCGGCCTGATTTCCCATTCGCCCTGTCTGAAAGCCCGCGGAAGCCGCATTGTGATGTTCATGGCCCACGACGACTGCATCCTCACGGCCCTGCGCCACCAGGCCGACGACGTCCTGCTCAAGCCCGTCGACAGCGGCGACCTCGAAGGCGTGGTCGGCCGCATGGCCCTGTGCCGGGAGCGCACATCCAGCCCGCAGGGGTCGGCAAGGGCGGGCAGCACCAAGTTTCTCCTCTACACCAACAGCGTCGACTTTGCCATCGTCGACAAGGCCGACATCGGCTACTTTCAGTATCATTCCGTCTCGCGCTGCTGGGAGGCCGTGGTCACCGGCAAGGCCAAGCCCGTGAGGCTGCGCCACAGCATCCGGCGGAGCGAGATCTTGCAGTTGAGCGACCTTTACATCCAGGTGCACCAGCGCTTCATCATCAACATCGACTTCCTCCTGGGCGTCACCGACGGGCGCTGCTGCTTCCGTGCGCCCTTCGGCGAGGCCACCCATGTGGTGGTGGGGCGGGTCTACCGCGAGAAGCTGCTCGGACGCTTCCGCCGCCTCTGAGCGGCCCGCGGGCGTGGCGGAAGGGTAGGGCGGCGGCGCACATGATAGGGATTTTCCCCCACGCGTTTAGGGAAAATCCTTTTCCCCATTGCTCCATGATTGCTATCTTTGCACCAGAAAAGAAAACAACGTGCAATCTTTTAATAATCTTACAACGATGAAAAAGTTCATATCCGCCATTACCGCACTGGTTGTCCTGGCTCTTCCGGCTTCGGCCATGAGCTACGAGCAGGCCCGCGACCAGGCCCTCTTCCTGACCGACAAGATGGCTTACGAGCTCAACCTCACCGACGAGCAGTATGAGGCGGCATACGAGATAAACCTCGACTACCTCATGCGCATCAACAACT
>CAZVWX010000027.1:0-10426 GCA_964631105.1 uncultured Prevotella sp.
AGCTCGACGGCATCATCGCCAGCTTCAAGCAGAACCTGCGGGTCATCAATCGCATGACAAACCGCTACTGGAAGTATGTCGACGGCAAGAAGCAACTGGTCAGGCAGACACGGGGCGACGGATGGGCCATCCGGAAATCGCTCCACAAGGCCACGGTTGCGGGGGCGGTGCGCCTGCAAACCAAGAAGGAGGTGGCCCTGAAGGTGGCCCTGGCCAACATCCCGGCCATTGCCGACAAGGAGGTGCGCAAGGCCATCCGCCGCGTCGTCGCCGACGTCTACAAGAACAACGTCAGCGAAAAGACGCTGCTGAAGTATTTCAAGGACCGCGGCTACAGGATAGGCAAGACGGACATCCGCCGCCTGGAAGTCTACGTGCTGCCCGAGCAGCCTGACCTGGCGGCGACGCGTGTCGCGGTGGACAAGAGCTTCAACCAGAAGACCATCGACGCGGTCACCGACTCGGGCATACGGGCCATCCTCACCCGCCATCTCCGGGCCTATCGCGACGCACAGGGGAAGGACCACCCCGAGGCGGCCTTCTCGCCCGAAGGCCTGGCCCGCATGAACGCCAACATCCAAACCCTGAACGGCGGCAAGCCCCACAAGCCCATCGTGAAGGTGAGGAAATACGAAACACTTGGCATGAAATTCCACGTGGGCGAGTCGGGCGACAAGGCGAGGAAATACGTCGAGGCCGACAAGGGCACCAACCTCTTCTTCGCCGTCTATGCCGACGAGGAAGGCCGCCGCGACTTCGAGACCATTCCCTTCAATATGGCCGTGGAGCGCATGAAGCAAGGACTGAGCCCCGCCGCCCCATCAAACAAGGACGGAAAACGGCTGCTGTTCGTGCTCTCGCCGTTCGACATCGTGGCCCTGCCCGAATCGGGCAAGTCCACGCTCTATCGGTTTGTGTCGTCGACAAAAAAAGAAGCTAGTTTCCTTCCTGTGAATGTCTCGGCCGTGATTGCCAACAAAAAGGAGTATGGCTCTCTCAACAAGATACAACTGACCGACGAGGGGCTCTCCATCAAGCAGTATGCCATCAAGCTGAGCGTGGACCGTCTGGGCAACATCATCCAACACATCGGAGTATGATCAAGAAGACTCTCTATTTCGGCAATCCCGCCTACCTCTCGCTGCGAAACAAGCAGCTCGTCATCCGCATGCCCGAATTGGAGCGGCAGAAGGACATGCCCGACATCATCAAGAAGGAGGCCACGGTCACCATCCCCATCGAGGATGTGGGCATTGTCGTGCTCGACAGCAAGGAAATCACCATCACGCAAGGACTGATGGCGGCCTTGCTCGACGCGTCTGTCGCACTCGTCACGTGCAACGAGAAGCGCATGCCCGTGGGGCTCTTCCTGCCACTGCAGGGAAACACCGTGCAGAACGAGCGCTTCCGCAACCAGCTGGGGGCCTCGCTGCCGCTGCTGAAGCAGCTGTGGCAGCAGACCGTCAGGGCGAAGATAGAGAACCAGGCAGCCCTGCTCTCACTGGCCACAACGAGGGAGACCGCCTGCATGTCGGCCTGGGCAAGGGATGTGAGAAGCGGCGACCCGGACAACCTGGAGGCACGCGCCGCCGTCTATTATTGGAAGAACATCTTCACCGGCATGCCCGACTTCGTGCGGAGTCGTGACGGCGACTATCCCAACAACCTGCTCAACTATGGCTATGCCATCCTGCGGGCCGTCGTGGCACGGGCGCTGGTGGTCAGCGGACTGCTCCCCGTGATGGGCATCCACCACCACAACAAGTATAACGCCTACTGCCTGGCCGACGACGTGATGGAGCCCTACCGCCCCTTCGTCGACCGGCTGGTCATCAGCATCATGGAGGACGGACAGCCCGTCGAGACCCTGGACAAGAGTCTGAAAGCCCGGTTGCTCGCCATTCCTACGCTCGACGTGACCATCGCCGGCCGCCACAGCCCCCTCATGGTGGCCGTAGCGCAGACCACGGCCAGCCTGGCCAAATGCTTTGCCGGGGAGTTGCGCAAAATCGTCTACCCCGTATTGACATGAACGCCGACCTCAACGAGTATCGTGTCATGTGGGTGATGGTGCTTTACGATTTGCCGACCGACACCGCCAAGGAGCGCAAGGCCGCGGCACGCTTCAGAAAGAACATCATGGGCGACGGCTTCACGATGTTCCAGTTCTCCATCTACATCCGCCACTGCGCAAGCATGGACAACGCCCGCGTCCACATCAAGCGTGTGAAGGCCATCCTGCCCGAATACGGCAACGTCGGCATCATGTGCATCACCGACAAGCAGTTTGCCGACATTCAGCTCTTCTACTGCAAGAAAGAAAAAGCGCCAAACCTGGCGGGAGTGCAGCTGGAGCTGTTCTAGCAGTGACCGTCCGGGCTGATTCTATCCGACCTCCCAGTCATCAAAGGCCTAAAACAAGGAAAGGGGTTCTGCCGCAAGAAGCAGTTCCCCTTTCTCTTACACCCTGCTTTTTCCCTTTCTAATTCACATCGTAATCTCTTGGAATCTAAAAGATTACACGAATCAAGGTGTTTATGACCTTGCAAAGGTACAAAATTTCTAGCTAATCACAACCTCGCTTGTTCCGTTTAAAAAAGGTTAAAGGTGTTTATGACCTTGCAAAGGTACAAAATTTCTAGCTAATCACAACAGATACTCGACAACCTTCTTGGACGTATTGGTGTTTATGACCTTGCAAAGGTACAAAATTTCTAGCTAATCACAACGGTTCTACATGCTGTTCAAGTGCATCCTTCGGTGTTTATGACCTTGCAAAGGTACAAAATTTCTAGCTAATCACAACGCCCCTTATGCTGATGGTGTGTTGCTTGATGGTGTTTATGACCTTGCAAAGGTACAAAATTTCTAGCTAATCACAACGATGCATGCAAGTTATTTTTTATAACATTTGGTGTTTATGACCTTGCAAAGGTACAAAATTTCTAGCTAATCACAACTCGAAGTCGCTTCTTGGCGCAAAGCGTTCTGGTGTTTATGACCTTGCAAAGGTACAAAATTTCTAGCTAATCACAACAATAATATGTATAAAGCATTATATCACAAGGTGTTTATGACCTTGCAAAGGTACAAAATTTCTAGCTAATCACAACCTTGTACAAGCCATGAATAAGCTACTAGCAGGTGTTTATGACCTTGCAAAGGTACAAAATTTCTAGCTAATCACAACAGCTTGATGCAGTGAGCAAGGCCGGAACGGGTGTTTATGACCTTGCAAAGGTACAAAATTTCTAGCTAATCACAACATGACCAGGGTCTGGGAAGGCTGGAAAAAGCGCGGAAGATGCTTGCCGGTCTCGTGTTTTTGATGTAACTTTGCCGTCGGGGAAGGCCATGGCCGCCCCGAAGACTTCAAACCTACCCACCATGCTGAAAATCAGCGACGGATTCAGCGGCGAGCGGTCGGTCGTTCTGCCCGAAATAGCACGCCACGCCTCGGAGCGCGACCCCCTCGTGAGCCAACTCTTCATCACCGACATCGGCTACTACCCCCACGCGAGCTATCACTACCGCGAGCGCACCGAGGGGGTGGACCAGTACATTCTGATCTACTGCATGAAAGGCAGCGGATGGTTTGCCGTGGGCGGCCGCCGCTTCGAGGTGAGCGAAAACCAATACTTCATCATCCCCAAGGGCAAGCCGCACGTCTACGCCTCCCACAACTCCGACCCGTGGACCATCTACTGGGTGCACTTCACCGGCGTCCTCGCCCCGCTCTACGGCCAGGGCAGCCTGGCCCCCACCACCGTCACGCCGGGTGCCACATCGCGCATCGGCGACCGCAACGCCCTGTTCGAGGAAATCTTCCTCACGCTGAGCGACAACTACAGCCTCGACAACCTGCGCTACGCCTCGTCGCTGCTCCACGCGTTTCTGGCCTCGTTCCGCTTCCTGCGGCACTACCGGCGCTACAACGCGCAGCAGGAACGCCTCGACACCACCGACATCGTGGCCATGGCCGTGCGCTACATGAACGAGAATCTGGAGAGGAAACTCACCCTGAAGGCCCTGGCGGCCTATCTGGGCTACTCGGTCTCGCAGTTCTCGCTCGTCTTCCGCAACCGCACCGGCCACTCGCCGCTGAACTACTTCAACCTGCTGAAGGTGCAGCGTGCGTGCCAGCTGCTGGAGACCACTGACCTGAAGGTGAACCAGATCAGCAGCAAAGTGGGCATTGACGACAGCTACTACTTCTCGCGGCTCTTCGCAAAAGTGGTGGGCATATCGCCGCGCGCCTACCGCCAGGCGGCACGAGAGCGGCCGTCGCGTGACCGCTGACGCCCCTCCTCCGACCCGTCACAGCACTGCATCTGCCGGTTCCAAGGCAAAGAATCAATGTCAAGCGACCGCTTGACACGTGTGAAGCGTTCGTTTGACACGTGTAAAACGGCCGTTTGACATCATTGCAGCGTTGTAGATCAACGCTTTCGATTACCTTATTAAAGAAAAAGGAGGCGTTTCGACGAAACAAAAAAGGGGCATGCAGCGTGTGGCGGAGCCCGGTGCGGCTCATTCCACCTCTTCCTGCACCAGGGCGAGAAACTGCTCGAGCACGTCGAGCATGTCGCCGGGCAGGTATTCCACGGCCTTGTCCACCATCTCGTCGGGGATGCCGTAATAGGCCTCGGCCATGGCCCCGGTGATGTCGGCCTTGGTGTCGGTGTCGCCGTCGGCCATGACGGCCAGGCGGATGGCGTCCTCGAAGCTCTCGCTGTCGACGAAGCACCTCACGGCCCAGGGCACGGTCTCCTGGCAGACACCGTCGAAGTGGCCCTCCGAGCCAATCTTGCGGATGTCGGCCATGGGCGGAATCTCGTAGCCGAAGTTGCGCCGCGCCGCCGCCTCCACGTCGTCGCGCCCCATGCGCCCCGTGCGGAGCCAGTAGATGATGGTGGCCACGCACTGTGCCCCCTTCACACCCTCGGGGTGGTTGTGGGTGGGCAGGGCCGAGAGCCGTGCCTGCTCCATCACCTCATGGTAGTCGTGGAAGAGCCAGCCCACGGGGCTCACGCGCATGGCCGAGCCGTTGCCGCACGAGTTGTAGGGCTGCGGCGCGGGGCTGTCGAGCCACGAGCCGAAGCCCGCGCCGTAGCCGCCGAGGGGGTCGGGGTAGCGGCGGCCCCAGTCGTAGAGGCTCTCGCCATAGTCGCGGTGGTTGATGATGGCGTCGGCCGTGGCGACGGTGAGGATGGTGTCGTCGGTGTACCCGCAGTCGGGCGAATCGGTGAAGAGTTGGAATCCAGGTTGTGGAGGCGCAGAGAACTCGAACCGCGAGCCCACGATGTCGCCGATGATTGCTCCTAGCATGGTTGTGTTTTTGATGTACCCCGACTGGGAATCGAACCCAGATCAAAGGTTTAGGAAACCTCCGTTCTATCCATTGAACTATCAGGGCGACGGGTTAATGTGTTGCAAAGGTAACGCTTTTCCGCCATTCTGCAAAATAATTCGGGATGAATCGTGCGTCCGGCCTGCTTTTCGGGCGGAAAGCAGGCCCCATCCCCAGTCGCCTTCGTCCGCCGCGATGATTCCGCTCACGGCTGTGCGGGCTCCGGTGGCCCGTCCTCCCTCGTCCGGAAGCGAGCCACGAGGGGCAGGTGGTCGGAGTAGCCGTGGTGGTAGGCCGGCCCCAGATAGGTGCGGAAGGGCTTCACGCCGCCGTATCGCTCATCCTCCTCGACGAGGAACGGCAGGTCGCCAATGTAGCACTCCTTCAGCCGAGCAGCCATGCTTGGCGAGCAGAAGATGTGGTCCAGGCTGCCCCAGTCGCCCCGGTAGCGGTAGGTGCCGCGTGCGCCGTGCCTTCCGGTGGCCTTTGCCGACACGTCGGCCAAGCGGTGCCGCGCCAGCGTGTCGATGGCCGGCGAGCGGGAATAGTCGTTGAAGTCGCCCGCGACGAGAACCAGCGCCCCGCCGTTGATGGCGAGGATGGAGTCGACAGCCGCGCCAATCACCTGCGCCACCGCCACGCGATAGGGCCGCGTGGCATGCTCGCCGCCCGCACGGCTCGGCGAGTGGACGACGAAGACGTGGAGCGTGTCATCCGTCGCGTAGACCCCTTCCACATAGAGCACGTCCCTCGTGGGCCGCCATTGCGCCCGCCGGGGGATGGTGATGGCCCGGCTTTGGATGGGGCGGAACATCATGGGGCTGTACATCAGCGCCACGTTGATGCCCCGGGTGTCGGGCGAGTGGGTCATCACGTAGTCGTAGCCGGCGTTTCTGAGCAGCGAACGCCTGGTGAGGTCGCGCATCACCGTGTCGCCCTCCACCTCGCAGAGGGCCACCAGGTCGGGCAGGTGCCATTCGCCCCGGCCGTCCTCGCCAAGGGCCACCAGCTCCTTGGCCAGTTGTTCCAGCTTCCGCCAGTAGCGCGGCCCCGTCCACTGGTGCGTTCCCGTGGGCAAGAATTCCTCGTCGGCCTTGTGCGGGTCGTCGATGGTGTCGAAGAGGTTCTCGCAGTTCAGCTCCACAAGCGTGAGCATCGAGGCGAGCAGCAGCGCCAGCATGTCAGCTCACCTGGCTGCCCGGCCTCACCGGGCCCAGGGTGGTAGTGACGCTCAGGCTGCCGTCAGCGTCGAGGGCGCTCAGAATCATGCCCTGGCTCTCCACGCCCATTATCTTGCGCGGGGCGAGGTTGGCCACGAAGAGCACGTCGCGGCCCACGAGGGCCTCGGGCTCGTAGAACTTCGCGATGCCCGAGAGGATGGTGCGCGGCGTGGCCGTGCCGTCGTCGATGGTGAACTGCAAGAGCTTGTTCGACTTCTTCACGCGGCGGCAGTCCGTGACGCGGCCCACGCGGATGTCGAGCTTCTCGAAGTCGGCGAAGTCGATGGTGTCCTTCAGCGGCTCGGGGCGCCACTCGCCGGCCTGGCGCTCCTGCTCGTTGGCCTCCTTGGTGGCGGCGAGCTTGTCCAGCTGGGCCTGTATGGCCTCATCGTCTATCTTCTCGAACAGCAGGTGCGGCTCGCCGAGCTGGTGTCCGGGGCGCAGCAAGTCGGTGCTCCCGAGCTGGCTCCAGTCGAAGTTGTCGAGCCGAATCATCGTGCGCAGGTCCTTGCTGGAGAAGGGCAGGAAAGGCTCGAAGGCTATCGAGAGGTTGGCCACCAGCTGCAGCGCGATGTTCAGGATGGTCTCCACGCGCTTGGGGTCGTTCTTCCACACCTTCCAGGGCTCGCACTCGGTGATGTACTTGTTGCCGATGCGTGCCAGGTTCATGGCCTCCTTCTGCGCCTCGCGGAACTTGAACACGTCCAGGCAGGCCTCCATCTTGTCCTTCACGTCCTGGAACTCGTGGATGGCCTCCCTGTCCACATCCGTCAGCTCGCCGCACGCCGGCACCACGCCCTTCCAGTATTTGGTGGTGAGCTGCAGCGCGCGGTTGACGAAGTTGCCGTAGATGGCCACCAGCTCCGAGTTGTTGCGCTCCTGGAAGTCCTTCCAGGTGAAGTTGTTGTCCTTGGTCTCGGGGGCGTTGGCGGTGAGGACGTAGCGCAGCACGTCCTGCTTGCCGGGGAAGTCGCGCAGGTACTCGTCGAGCCAGACAGCCCAGTTGCGCGATGTGGAAATCTTGTCGTTCTCCAAGTTGAGGAACTCGTTGGCGGGCACGTTGTCGGGCAGGATGTAGCCGCCGTGGGCCTTGAGCATGACGGGGAAGATGAGGCAGTGGAACACGATGTTGTCCTTGCCGATGAAGTGTACGAGCCGGGTCTCGGGGTCCTTCCACCACTTCTCCCAGCTGCCCCATCGTCCGGGGTCGCCGTCGCAGAGCTCCTTGGTGTTGGAGATGTAGCCGATGGGTGCGTCGAACCAGACGTAGAGCACCTTGCCTTCGGCTCCCTCCACGGGCACGGGTATGCCCCAGTCCAGGTCACGCGTCATGGCGCGGGGCTGCAAGTCCATGTCGAGCCACGACTTGCACTGGCCGTAGACGTTCGGGCGCCACTCCTTGTGGCCCTCCAGAATCCACTGCTTCAGCCAGTCCTGGTAATCGTTCAGGGGCAGATACCAGTTCTTGGTCTTCTTCACGACGGGCTTCGCGCCCGAGATGGTGGAGTGCGGGTCAAGGAGTTCCATGGGCGAGAGGTCGCTGCCACACTTCTCGCACTGGTCGCCATAGGCGTTGGGGTTGCCGCAGTGCGGGCACGTGCCCATGATGTACCGGTCGGCGAGGAACTGGTGGGCCTCGGGGTCGTAGTATTGCTCACTCTCCTGCTCCACGAGCTTCCCGTCGTCGTAGAGCTTCCGGAAGAAGTCGCTGGCCAGCTTGTTGTGTGTAGGCGAGGTGGTGCGGCTGTAGATGTCGAAGCTGATGCCGAACTCGCGGAAGCTCTCCTTGATGATCTTGTGGTAGCGGTCGCAGACGTCCTGCGGGCTCACGCCCTCCTTCTTGGCCCTCAGGGTGATGGGCACTCCGTGCTCGTCGCTTCCCCCGATGAACACCACGTCCTCCTTCTTCAGCCTGAGGTAGCGCACGTAGATGTCGGCCGGCACGTACACCCCGGCCAGGTGTCCGATGTGCACGCCGCCGTTGGCATAGGGCAGAGCCGCCGTCACGGTGGTGCGCTTGAATTTCTTATTGTCCATGTGTATGTTGTATGCTGAGATTGTCGGTATGCTTGCCGGGGCTGGCCCGGCCGGGCTCACTTCACGGTGCGGGTGATTCTCACCCTGCGGCCCGTGGCGTAGCAGAAGATGCTGTAGACGCCGTTGGAATATTCCTGCTCGTAGCCGTCGGCGGCCAGGGTGAATCCGGCTCCGGTCACCTGGTCCACCAGGCTCTGGTAGGCCTTGTTGTTGAAGACGCCAATCTCGACGCCTCCCTGGCTGACGCCCACGTAGCTCGACACGCCCTTCTTCAGCGCCCGCGGCAGGTCCTCGTAGGCTCCGTTCTGCAGCCGCTTGGGCAGCCGGCAGTTCTTGTAGTACATGGCGTCGTAGTCGTTGAGGCGGTTCACCTTGTAGTCAGCCTGGGCCTTGTATCCCTTTCCGGCCATCAGCGCGGCGGCCTGGCCGGGCTCGTCGAGCACCTTCAGCCCGCCGGCTATCGTGAGCACTTCCGAGGGAATCTCCACGGGATGAATCTCGAAGGTGTCGGCCGCGGGCTCTTTCACCGCCGGCGGGGGCGTTATGACCACCTTTTCGGGCGTGCTGCATGCGGCGAGGCAGAGGGCTGCCGCGGCGAGGGGGATGATGATGGATGTTTTTTTCATTGCCTTGGTTGTATGTCTGTTTATTGTTGTCGGACTGTCGGCGTGGGCCGTCCGGCACGATGTCCGCTTCCGGATGTCCCCGCGCTAGAATCCTCTCTCCGCCCAGTCGGCGCGGTCGAGCTGGCGGTAGCTGATGGCCTCGGCCAGATGCTCGGTGGCGACGCGCTCGCTCCCCGCCAGGTCGGCTATGGTGCGCGCGACCTTGAGGATGCGGGTGTAGGCGCGGGCGCTCAGCGAGAGCTTGTCCATGGCCATGCGGAGCATGTCGACGCCCTCGCCGTCGGGCTCGGCCCACTGGTGAATCATGCGCTCGGTCATCTGCGCGTTGCAGTGTATGCCCTTCGTCTCAGCGAAGCGGCGCGACTGGATTTCCCTTGCGGCGATGACCCGCTTCCTGATTTCGCTGCTCGGCTCGGCCGGCTGGCTCTTGCTGATTTTGGCGAAGGGCACCGGCGTGATTTGGCACTGTATGTCGATGCGGTCGAGCAGGGGTCCGCTGATTTTGTTCATGTAGCGCTGTATCTGCCCCGGCGAGCACACGCAGTGGTGGGTAGGGTCGCCATAGTAGCCGCACGGGCAGGGGTTCATGCTGGCCACGAACATGAACGAGCATGGAAACTCCACCGAGTATTTCGCCCGACTGATGGTGATCTTGCGGTCTTCGAGCGGCTGGCGGAGCACCTCCAGCGTGTGCTTGTTGAACTCGGGCAGCTCGTCGCAGAAGAGCACGCCGTTGTGGGCCAGGCTGATTTCGCCCGGCATGGGGCTCATGCCGCCTCCCACGAGGGCCACTTCAGAGATGGTGTGGTGTGGGGCGCGGAACGGCCTCTGCTTGATGAGCGACACGTTCTTGCCCAGCTTGCCGGCTATGGAGTGTATCTGCGTCGTCTCCAGGCTTTCGGCGAGGGTGAGCGGCGGCAGGATGGAGGGCAGGCGCTTGGCCATCATCGACTTTCCGCTGCCCGGCGGGCCTATCATGATGAGGTTGTGGCCTCCGGCCGCGGCCACCTCGAAGGCCCGCTTCACCTCCTCCTGCCCCTTCACGTCGGCAAAGTCAAGCTCGCCGTCGGTCTGGTGCTCGAAGAACTCCTTCCGTGTGTCGACGACGGTGGGTTGGAACGCCTTCCTGTCGCTCAGGAAGAGCACCACGTCGAGAAGGTTCTCCATGCCGTAAACCTCGAGTCGGTTCACCA
>CAZVWX010000028.1:0-10407 GCA_964631105.1 uncultured Prevotella sp.
AGGCTCCCCTGACCAGTCCGGCAATGTCGACAATCTCGCACGTGGCGGGCACGATGCGCCCCGGGTGGACGATTTCGGCCAGGCGCGTGAGCCGCTCGTCGGGCACGCTGATCACCCCGAGGTTGGGCTCGATGGTGCAGAAGGGGAAGTTGGCCGCCTGGGCCTTGGCGCTGCTCAGACAATTGAACAGCGTGGACTTGCCCACGTTGGGCAGGCCCACGATACCGCATTTTAAAGCCATATCTTTTCTTTCTACTTTTTGGTTTCCGCGTGCAAAGATACAAAGAAAAAACAAGATAGGGTGGGGTGGAGGCAAAAAAAAGCCTCGCCGCGCCCTTCCACGGGGGTTGGCAAGATTCCGGCACGATGCTTTTCCGAGGCGCGCCGCCGGCTGCATGGGTGTCAAGCGGCCGCTTGACATGGAAAGGAGACCAAAAAAAATGATTGACGCCGGTTGGCTGTCAATCATTTCCGGGCTGGTCACGCCTCGCTTCCAGGCTGGTCACGCCTCGCTGAACTGGTCTTTGCCCACGCCGCACACGGGGCATACCCAGTCGTCGGGCAGGTCTTCGAAGGCCGTTCCGGGCACAATGCAATTGTCGGGGTCACCTGCGGCGGGGTCGTACTCGTACCCGCACACATCGCATACATACTTCTTCATCATGTTTTTGTTGTTTGAAATGAACGTCCGCAAGCATACAAACACGCCATTACCAAGTTGGTGGAATCGTACCAAGGCCTGGTAGTGCCCGTACCAAGGCCTGGTAATGTCCGTACCAAGGCCTGGTAATGCCCGTACCAAGGCCTGGTAATGCCCGTATAATAGCATTAAATATCACTTGCCGCGTCGAAACGCGTCACAAATATAGGCCTTTTCTTGCAATATTCCCGATAATCTTCACCTTTTTTATCGTTTTCTCTCATTTTTATCGTAATTTTGCAACTTGATAAAAAAGCCCGCCCGCGGCGGGCGCAACAAAACGGAAATCAGGCCCCGCCGCCCCAGGGACCCCGCCTGGCGACCACCGCCGGCGGCACTGGCGGGGACGAGGCTCTAACAGAACATCACAATGGATTACAACTTCAGGGAAATCGAGAAGAAATGGCAGCAACGGTGGGTGGACGACAAGACCTACAAGGTGACCGAGGACACGACGAGGCAGAAGTTCTACGTGCTCAACATGTTCCCCTATCCGTCGGGAGCCGGACTGCACGTAGGCCATCCCCTGGGCTACATCGCCAGCGACATCTACGCGCGATACAAGCGGCAGAAGGGATTCAACGTGCTCAACCCCATGGGATACGACGCCTACGGGCTGCCAGCCGAGCAATACGCCATCAAGACGGGGCAGCACCCCGCCGTGACCACCGAGGACAACATCAGGCGATACCGCGAGCAGCTGGACAAGATTGGCTTCTCGTTCGACTGGGACCGTGAGGTGCGCACCTGCGACCCGGCATACTACCACTGGACGCAATGGGCCTTCGAGAAGATGTTCAACTCGTTCTATTGCAACCGCTGCCAGAGCGCCAAGCCCATCGCCAAGCTTGTGGCCCGATTCCAGGAGAAGGGCACCGAGGGCCTCGACGTGGCCCAGGGCGAGGAACTCCAGTTCACCGCCGAGGAGTGGAACCGGTGGGACGAGCGGAAACAGGCCGAGGTGCTGATGAACTACCGCATAGCCTACTTGGGCGAGACGATGGTGAACTGGTGCGCCGGACTGGGCACGGTGCTGGCCAACGACGAGGTGGTCGACGGCGTGAGCGTGCGCGGCGGCTTCCCCGTGGTGCAGAGGCGCATGAGACAGTGGTGTCTGCGCGTCTCGGCCTATGCCCAACGACTACTCGACGGCCTCGACACCATCGAGTGGAGCGATTCCATCAAGGAGACGCAACGCAACTGGATAGGCCGCTCCGAGGGCACGGAGGTGGAGTTCCGCGTGAAGGACTCCGACGTGGCGTTCACCATCTTCACCACACGCGCCGACACCATGTTTGGCGTCACCTTCATGGTGCTGGCCCCCGAGAGCGACTACGTGGCCCAGGTGACCACGGCCGAGAGGAAGGCCGAGGTGGACGAGTACCTGGCCTATGTGAAGAGCCGCACCGAGCTGGAGCGCATGAGCGACCACAAGGTGACGGGGGCCTTCACCGGGGCTTATGCCATCAACCCGCTCACGGGCGAGGCCATTCCCATCTGGGTGAGCGAGTACGTGCTGGCCGGCTACGGCACCGGGGCCATCATGGCCGTTCCGGCGCACGACAGCCGCGACTATGCCTTCGCCAAGCACTTCCACCTGCCCATCATCCCCCTCATCGAGGGGGCCGACGTGAGCCAGGAGAGCTTCGACGCCAAGGAGGGCGTGGTGATCAACTCGCCCGCGAAGGGGCGCCCGAGCCTGGACGGGTTCTCGCTCAACGGCCTCACCGTGAAGGAGGCCATCGCCGCCACCAAGAAGTTCGTCACCGAGAAGGGCCTGGGCCGCGTGAAGGTGAACTACCGTCTGCGCGACGCCATCTTCTCGCGCCAGCGCTATTGGGGCGAGCCGTTCCCCGTGTACTACAAGGACGGGCTGCCGGAGATGATTCCCGAAGAATGCCTGCCGCTGGAGCTGCCCGACATCGACAAGTATGAGCCCACCGAAACGGGCGAGCCGCCCCTGGGACGGGCACGGAAGTGGGCGTGGGACACGAAGACGAACACCGTGGTGGACAAGGCCCTCGTGGACAACGTGACCGTCTTCCCGCTGGAGCTCAACACCATGCCGGGATTCGCCGGAAGCTCGGCCTACTACCTGCGCTACATGGACCCGCACAACGACCACGAGCTCGTGGGCAAGGAGGCCGACGAGTACTGGCGGCACGTCGACCTCTACGTGGGCGGCACCGAGCACGCCACGGGACACCTCATCTACAGCCGCTTCTGGAACAAGTTCCTCCACGACTATGGATACAGCTGCGAGGAGGAGCCCTTCCAGAAACTCATCAACCAGGGCATGATACAGGGACGCAGCAACTTTGTCTACCGCGTGAAGGCGGACAACGCCGCCACCCGGCCCGTGTTTGTATCCAAAGGCCTCAAGGACCAGTATGACACCACTCCCATACACGTGCTGGTGAGCCTGGTGAAGAACGACGTGCTCGACGTGGACGCCTTCCGTGCCTGGAGCCCGGAGTACAAGGACGCCGAGTTCATCCTTGAGGACGGCAAGTACATTTGCGGATGGGCCATCGAGAAGATGTCGAAGAGCATGTACAACGTCGTCAACCCCGACGACATCGTCGACCAATACGGCGCCGACACGCTCCGCCTCTACGAGATGTTCCTCGGCCCCGTGGAGGCCTCCAAGCCCTGGGACACCAACGGCATCGACGGCTGCTTCCGCTTCCTGAAGAAGCTGTGGAACCTGTACTGGGTGAAAGGCGGCGACAGCCTCGTGGCCGACGAGCCTGCCAAGGCCGAGAGCCTGAAGACCATCAACAAGCTCATCAAGAAGGTGAGCGACGACATCGAGAAGTTCTCCTACAACACCTCGGTGTCGGCCTTCATGATTGCCGTCAACGAGCTGGGACAGCAGCAGTGCCACAACCACGGCGTGCTGGAGACGCTGGCCGTGCTCGTGGCCCCCTTCGCACCGCACATCGCCGAGGAGCTGTGGCACGCGCTGGGCCACGACACCACCGTGTGCGACGCGCCCTGGCCCGTGGCCGACGAGCAGTATCTGAAGGAGAGCACGGTGTCGCTCACCATCAGCTTCAACGGCAAGGCACGCTTCCGCAAGGAGTTCGCCGCCGACGACGACAACGCCACGGTGCAGAAGGCCGTGCTCGACGACGCGCGCAGCGCCAAGTACATCGACGGCATGCAGATTGTGAAGGTCATCGTGGTGCCCAAGCGCATCGTCAACGTGGTGCTCAAGAAATAGGCGCACGCCCCCACGCAGCCCCTCCCGCCAGCGGGAGAAGGGCTCCGGGGCGGCCGGGAACCGATTCAAACAGAAACCAAAAGACAGCAAAGTGACCAAGTTAAAACCCTTGTCGACATCGAGGAAGCAAGTCATCAACGAGGTGAAAGACTATTCCTTCATCACGTTGGGGCTGATGCTCTACACCTTCGGGTGGTGTGTCTTCCTGCTGCCCTACCAGATTGTCACCGGAGGCGTGACGGGACTGTCGGCCATCGTCTTCTATGCCACCAGCTTTCCCATCGAGAACACCTATCTCTTCATCAACATCGCGCTGCTGGCCGTGGCCCTGAAAGTGCTGGGGCTGAAGTTCCTCACCAAGACCATCTACGCCATCTGCCTGCTCTACTTGATGCTGAAATACACGCAAATCGTCATGACCGACGACGCCACCGGGCAGTTCATCCAAATCTTGGGCCCCGACCAGGCGTTCATGTCGCTCGTCATCGGATGCTGCTTCACGGGCACGGCGCTGGCCATCGTCTTCCTGCACAACGGGTCGACGGGCGGCACCGACATCATCGCCGCGTGCGTGAACAAGTACTTCAACATCTCGCTGGGGCAGGTGCTCATCCTGGTCGACCTCTGCATCATCGGCTCGTGCATGTTCATCCCCGACTTCGGCGAGCCGCTCGACCGCATCCACAAGGTGGTGTTCGGCCTCTGCTCCATGGTCATCGAGAACTTCGTACTCGACTATGTGATGAACGCCCGGCGCCAGAGCGTGCAGTTCATGGTCATCTCGAAGAAGTACCAGGAGATAGCCAACGCCATCGGCACGCGCATGGACCACGGCGTTACCATCCTCGACGGGCACGGATGGTACACCGGAAGCGAGGTGAAGGTGCTGCTCATCCTGGCGCGTAAGCGCGAAAGTGTGAACATGCAGCGCCTCATCAAGCTCATCGACCCCAACGCGTTCGTGTCGCAAAGCGCCGTGGTGGGTGTCTACGGCGAGGGATTCGACGAGATGAAGGTGAAAATCAAGGAGAAAGACATCGAAAGAAACGAAAGAAACTGAGATGAAAATCGTTTTTGCTACCAACAATGCCAACAAGCTGAAGGAGATTCGCGACATCCTCGGCGACAGTTTCCAGGTGGTGAGCCTGGCCGAAATAGGATGCCACGACGACATTCCCGAGACGGGCAAAACCCTGGAAGAGAACGCCCGCCAGAAGGCCGAATACGTGTTCCGCCGCTTCCACACGCCCTGCTTCGCCGACGACACCGGCCTGGAAGTGGACGCGCTGGGGGGTGAGCCGGGTGTCCACTCGGCACGCTATGCCGAGGGAACCGACCACAACAGCGAGGCCAACATGGACAAGCTGCTGCGCAAGCTGGGCCCTGCCAGCAACCGGAAGGCCCGCTTCCGCACCGTCATCGACTTCATCTACGTGCCGCGGGGAGCCGCCGAGCCGGCCGAAGTGGCCTTCGAGGGGATTGTCAAGGGCCGCATCGCCACCGAAAGGCACGGCACAGAGGGCTTCGGATACGACCCGCTGTTCGTTCCCGAGGGCTTCGACAAAAGCTTCGCCGAGCTCGGCGAGGAGGTGAAGAACACTATCAGCCACCGCGCCAGGGCCGTGGGCAAGCTTGCCCAGTGGCTCAAGGAGAACATGGCGGAGAAATAGATACACCCGAAAAAAAAGCAAAGGAGAAGACTATGAAGCAGACAATCGTCATCGTGGCGGCCATGCTCGCCATCGCAGTGGCTTGCACGAAGGCCGCCACCGTGGGCTCATGGAAGGCCTACATGGCCTACCACGACATCACCAACGTGGTGAAAGGAGGCCACACGCTCTTCGTGCTGGCCTCGGGAAGCCTCTTTTCCTACAATGAGAACGACCACAGCCTTACCACCTACGACAAGGTGAACGGCCTCAGCGACTGCGACATCACGATGACGGGATGGAACAGCGCGGCACGCAGGCTGGTGGTGGTCTACGACAACCAGAACATCGACTTGATGGACGAGGGTGGAAACGTGGTGAACATCGCTGCCTTGAAAAACTACACCACAACGAGCGACAAGACGGTGAACAGCATGGCCATGAACGGGAAGTACGCCTACCTGAGCATCGGCTTCGGCATCGTCTGCGTGAACGTGGCCGATGCCGAAATCGCCAACACCTACAACCTGGGATTCGGCGTGGACTGGAGCCGCGTGGACGGAAACGTCATCAACGCCTACAGCCGCGACGAGGGGCACTACCAGGGCAACACAGCCGACAACCTGCTCGACAAGGACAACTGGAAGAGGGTGGGGGACTACGAGGCCCCGCCCTCTGAAAACAACGACTCGCTCCTGGCGCTGGCACGCACGCTCAGCCCCGGGGGACCGCGATACAACGGCTTCGGATTCCTCAAGCTACACCAGGGGAAACTCTATTCCTGCGGCGGAGGCTACACCCTGGTGCAGGACTTCTTCCGCCCGGGCGCCATACAGGTGCTCGACCCTGCAACCGACGAGTGGACTTTCTTCCAGGACAGCCTGGACAACGTCACCGGCGTGCCCTTCGTCGACATGAACTGCCTCGACTTCGACCCCATCACGCCGGGACACGTCTTCGCCGGAGGACGGACAGGCCTCTACGAATTTCAGAACGGCAACTTCGTGAAATACTATGACTACGAGAACAGCCTGGTGAGCGCGGTCTTCCCCAACGACAAGAACTACCAGCCCATCATGGGACTGACCTACGACACGCAAGGAACCCTGTGGATGCTGAACAGCATCGCCGCCGACCGGAACCTGATGTCGATTTCTTCCGACGGCACGTGGACCTCGCACTTCAGCAGCAAGCTGCAAAACGAGTACAACAACGTCACCATCAGCATGGCCAACCTCAGCAAGATGATGTTCGACAGCCGCGGACTGCTGTGGTTTGTCAACGACAACTGGATAGCGCCGGCACTGTTTGCCTACCAGCCCAGCACGGAAGCCATGAACAGCTACACCTCGTTCACCAACGAGGACGGCCTGACGCTCACGCTGAACAACGTGAGATGCGTGACCGAGGACAGGAACAACGACCTCTGGGTGGGCACGTCGGTGGGGCCGCTCGTGCTCCATCCCAGCCAGATAACAGCCGAAAACCCCTACTTCGAACAAGTGAAAGTGCCCAGGAACGACGGCACCAACCTGGCCGACTATCTCCTCTCGGGCATCGACATCACCTGCATCGCCATCGACGGAGCCAACCGGAAGTGGATGGGAACCAACGAAAACGGACTCTACCTCATCAGCGAGGACAACAACACGCAGATAGAACATTTCCTCACTACCAACAGTCCCTTGCTGTCAGACAACATCGAGTCGCTCGAAATCAACTCCCAGACGGGCGAGCTCTTCATCGGAACCGACCGTGGACTCTGCTCGTACATGACCGACGCCACCGCGCCCGCCGACGAGATGAACAAGGACAACACCTATGCCTACCCGAATCCCGTGCGGCCCGACTACCGGGGCATGATTACCATCGTGGGACTCACCTACGACGCCGACGTGAAAATCGTCACGGCAAGCGGCACGCTCGTCAACGAGGGAAGGAGCAACGGGGGAACCTACCAGTGGGACGGATGCGACCAGAAGGGCCGCCGCGTGGCCTCGGGCGTGTACATGGTGGAGACGGCCACGAGCGACGGGGAAAAGGGAACGGTGTGCAAAATTGCCGTAGTCAACTGACACGGACATCCGCGCCGCCACGGCGCGCTCCCATGGCAATGGCCAGGAAGGGCAGCGACATATTAAAATAGGTGATGTCGTAACGCGACTGGAACAATTCGCCCCACGTGCCCGTCGCGGCCATGTTCACCACGAACGTCGTCGCCACAAGGGCCACGAGGGCCAGGGCTACGTGGGCGTTGAGCCGCCGCCACGAACGACCCCACGACAGGGCCAGTGCCACGGCAACGGGAATGAAGAGCGCCAACGTCAGGGGCGACCCCTGGCGCGTTTGCAGCACAAAGGGATTGTAGGTGAAGAAGAAAAGCATCTCACCATCCCAAAAGGCAAAGGGAACAAACGTCAGTGCAAACACCGCCGCCACGACCAGCAGGAAGCGCAACTGCCGCGAAAAGCCCAGCCGGAGGAAGGGGCGCAGCAGCAACACCAGCCACACCACGCCCGTGGACAGGCGGGTGCTCAGCAACAGACCGATGAGGATGGCGAAAAGCAGTCCATCGCCCGCCAGCGTCTTCCGCCTGCCTACCAGCAACGCCACCACCGCAGCCACCACCATGAAGTTGGACACGAGGTCGCTGCGCACCAGCGCCTCGTAGGCGAAGCCCGGCGAGAAGAGCAGCAGCAGGCCGGAGACAAGCGCACCACGCACTCCCTGCACCTTCTGAAGCGAATAAATAAGGAACAGGAAGGAGGCGAAGAGCGAGAGTCCCACGTCGCCCAAGAGATAGAAGGGCACGTGGACCAGCTGCCAAACGGGGAAGGGCGACCCGTAGCCGCCCAGATGGGTGCGGGCCGAATAGGGATAGACGCCTTGGAAGAGCTGGCTCAGAAAGTTGTGGATGGCCGACCAGCGGTCTACGTTCAGGCTCCAGGGATTGATGAGCAGCTGCCCCAAAAGGAGCCCCGCAAGCCCGACGGCCAACAGTCCGGCGCACGCCTTCCAACGCCTCCCGGCCCCCATCACCTCTCTCCACTCCCCGATGAAGGATGTTTTCTCTGCTTTCAAGGAACCATCCCCTGCATTCAATAAATCGTCCCCTGCCTTCTTGGAATCAATCTCTGCTTGAAACCTGCCCATCTGCCACAGCAGCAAGGCCGCCACAACCCAATAAACCACCGTGGCCACCACACCCGTGGCGGCGCCCGCACGCCATCCATACTTCAAAACGAAGAGCGCGTTGACCAAGAGATAGAGCGACGGGGCGACAATCCTAACGTAATCCATGCAGAACAAGGGGTTTCACGACACGTGTGTCAAACTGGTACATCGCCCACGTGAGCCCGACGGTGAGCGCCACGAAGCCAAGAAACCACAGGGGCGTGGCCTCCATGACCTGCGACAGGGGCAGGTGGACCAGATAGAGTTCGAAGGAGCTGATGCCGCACAGGTGGAGCAGGCGCGAGCGGAGCAGCCCCGGCACAAACGCGGGCAGCAGCAGCAAGGGCAGGGCCAGCGGCAGCTTGACGAGCAAGAGGATGTAGTGATAGGGCAGCGAGCCCTTCAGAGCGTGCACGGCGGGAATCTCCTTGAACAGCAGGAAAGCCGTGCCCAGGGCCAGTCCGCCCAGGGCCCACGCCGCCAGCCGTCTGCGCCCATACCTCCTGACCGCCTCTATATGCTCCGAACAGCACACTCCCAAGAGGAACGAGGCCGACTGCTCGGCCTCCATCTGCTGCAGGAAGTTGAGGCTGAACCATCCGAACGCCACCAGCACCACCCACAGCCAGCGTCCGCCGAGCCGGCGTCCCACCCAATAGGCCACATACCAGTGCACCAGACAGGCTACAAACCAGAACTCTGAGTCGATGAACGTGGCGTCGAGCAGGAAAGCCTTCGGCTCGACGCCGCCCCGGGCGAGCGTGAGCACGGCCAGGAAAATCCAATAGGGCACCACCACGCGGGCCAAACGCTTGCGCCAGAACCGGGCCAGTGAGCCGCGCTTGAACGACTCGTTGATGCCATAGCCCGAGAGGAAGAGGAAGGCCGCCACGGCCACGCTTCCCGGCAGGTTGAACAAGCGGCTGATGTCGAAGTGGATGAGCACGTGGAAGACCACAATGACCAGTGCGGCCACACCCCGCACGCAGTTGGTGTAGCCGACGCTCATCAGCACATCGCCCACGTCCCCGCTACGCATCGCCCTCCACATCACTTCCAGCCAGCATCACTACGACAAGGCCAGCATCCGCTGGATGGGCTTCACGGCCTCGCGCGCCACGTCGGCGTCAATCTCGATGGCCGGCCAGCCATATTTCAGCGTGTTGTAAATCTTCGCCAGCGAGTTCAACTTCATGAACTCGCACTCGTTGCAGCTGCATCCCAAGCTGCCCTCGCTCACCTCCGGCGGCACGGGGATGAACGTCTGCCCGGGGCACGTGCGCTGCATCTCGTGCAGGATGCCGGCCTCGGTGGCCACGATGAACTCCTGCTGCCCAGGGTGCTCCTGGGCGTACTTCAGCATGGTGGCCGTGCTGCCCTTCACGTCGGCGATGGCCAGCACGGGGGCCTTGCACTCCAGGTGGGCCATGACCACGGCGCCGGGATGCTCGTGCTTGAGCTTCAGAATGCCCTCCACCGAGAACTTCTCGTGCACGTGGCACCCGCCGTTCCACAAGAGCATGTGCCGCCCGGTGAGCGAGTTGATGTAGTTGCCCAGGTTGTAGTCGGGGCCGAAGATGATTTTCTCGTCCTTGGGAAACGAGCCGATCACCTTCACGGCGTTGCCCGACGTCACCACGCAGTCGGTGAGGGCCTTC
>CAZVWX010000029.1:0-10346 GCA_964631105.1 uncultured Prevotella sp.
CTTTCGCCACCGCCGAGCCCACAAGCGAGCCCCCGGGAGTGAAGGCCTCCACGCGCTCGCCGTCCTTCACTCCGCTGATTTCAATTCCGCCGCTTGTCGGGCGGAAAACGGGCCGCACCGTGGCCTGGCCTGCGGCGCTGATGCCGGTTGCCGAGACGTCGCCGAGATAGACTTTCCGGATGGCGTCGTAGTCGTAGCCGACCGACAGGCCGTCGGCTGTTTCCACCAGCAGGGTGGCCGCCGTGTCGGTCTTGACGACGGGCGTCCGGTCGAAGGCGAAGCCCACCTCCGTGCCGTCGTGGAGCACCACCACGACGCCGTTCTCGCCCCAAGCCTGCACCGACACCGACAGCACCAGGGCTGCCAGCAGATGTTTCATGCTTTTTTTCATTGGCTTTTGTTTTGTTTCTACTGCACGAAGCAGTAGCATGAAGACTTACTTGGGCCGGCTCCCAACTGCCCGTTGACACTGAAGGTTGAGGAATATATACAAAAAAGCGTGGGAGTCTTTTCGTCACTCGTCCCACACTCAGAGGCCCTGGTATTGCCCTTCACAGTCGAACGAGCAACACAGAAGCCCACGCCGATATGTATAAACACGCCATGCAGTCCACCTTATATATATAGGTGAACAATGATGGCTGGTGAATATACACCCCATGAGCATCTATCGTTGCCGTGCTCCTGACTGTGAATGAAATTTACCAGATTTCTGAGTGTCAAGAACAAAGCGTCAGATAAACGCCTTCATCATATATATGATACCCACAATCGGGACGCTCCCAAGGGAGCCCCCTATCCCCGCCCCGCGGGGCTTCTGCCGTTGCCAACAGTCGTCCGCGATGGGCATCGAATGGGTTACCGTTTGCAAATGTACAAAAAAAAATGGAAGAAAAAAACAAAACGGTGGAAAAGTTGCATTCCATAGCAGCGCGGGGATTCCTTCCGTGCCGTCATGTCACTTTTCCGCCGTGGCCGCCGCGTCATTGTCCCTCCCGCCGTCATGTCGTTGTTCCTCCCGTCGTCATGTCATTGTCCCTCCCGCCGACGCATCATTGTTCCTCCCGCCGCCGCGTCGTCGCCACTGCAGGGGCCGCGCCTTGTGCCGGCCCGCAACGACGGAACGGCGTTTCACACACACGGGATGTGTGCAGGGGGCATTCGTAGACCATTGAACGCCCCTTGCGTGGCGTGCGGGCCGGCACAAGGCACGGCCCCTCCAGTGGACAACTGCACGACAAGAAGGGGATGATGGACAACCGCACGACAAGGAGGGGATGATGGACAACTGCACGGCGGGGGATGGTGGGACAACCGCCACGGCAAAGGGGATGCGCCCCGAGGCGCGGCCCCGCTCAGTCCATGCGCTGGCGGTAGTCGTCGTAGGTGAAGCGGCGGAGCACCTCCAGGCGGCCGTCGGCGTGGAGGAAGTCGATGTCGGGATGGGCGACGCCGTTGAACATGGTGGTCTTCACCGTGGTGTAGTGCAGCATGTCCTCGAAGATGACGTTCTCGCCCACGGCCAGCTCGTGGCCGAACTGCCAGCTGCCCATGTAGTCGCCGCTCAGGCAGGAGCATCCGCCGAGGCGGTAGACGTGGGCGCCGGCGGCGGCCTCGTCGACGACGCGCGCGCCGCGCACGGCGGGATGGTAGGGCATCTCCAGGCAGTCGGGCATGTGGCAGGTGAAGCTCACGTTGAGCACGGCGGTGCGCAGGCCGTGGTTCTCCACCACGTCGGCCACCTGCGACACCAGCGGCCCGGTCTGCCAGGCGAAGGCGCTGCCGGGCTCCAGGATGACATGGAGCCAGGGATAGCGGGCGCGGAAGCCGCGCAGCAGGCGGACGAGCCGCGCCACGTCGTAGCCGGCACGCGTCATGAGGTGGCCGCCGCCGAAGTTGATCCACTCCAGTTGGGGGAACCAGGCGGCAAACTTCTCCTCGATGTGGGCCAGGGTGCGCTCGAACTCGTCGGCTCCGCTCTCGCAGAGGGTGTGGCAGTGGAATCCGCTGACGCCCTCGGGCAGCCGCCCGGGCAGCTGCGAGGCGAGCACGCCGAAGCGCGTGCCCGGGGCGCAGGGGTTGTAGAGCAGCGTGGCCACCTCGGAATACTCGGGGTTGACGCGCAGGCCCAGCCGCAGGCGGGGGTTGGCGGCCAGGGCGGCGGCGTGGTGGCGGGCGTACTGCGAGAGCGAGTTGAACGTGAGGTGGCTGGAGCAGCGCGCCAGGGCGGCTATCTCGCCGTCGGTGTAGGCGGGCGAGAAGGTGTGGACGGGCCGCCCGAACTCCTCGGCGCCGAGGCGGGCCTCGAAGAGCGAGCTGGCCGTGGTGGCCGGGATGTACTCGCGCAAGATGGGGAACACGCGCCACAGGGCGAAGGCCTTGAAGGCCAGGATGACTTCGGCCCCCGACTCGCGGGCAACGCGGGCGATGAGCTCCAGGTTGCGCCGCAGGGGCGCCTCCTCGAGCACGTAGGCGGGAGCGTGCAGCTCCCGGAAATCGTCGGCATGGACTGTCTGCATCTGTTAAATCTGGGTTTTTATCGTGCAAAGTTAGTTTTTTATTTCGGAATCATTGCTTGTTTCACAGAATTTTAATACATTTGCATAAGATTTGCCGCTTCCCCCGCACCCGCAGCCGGGCCGCGCCAGGGGGAATGCATAGAATCTGCATAAGAAAAGACACATAGACGATGAAACTCGTTATCCTGACGAAATCGACGTTCTTCGTGGAAGAAGACAAGATACTGGCCACACTCTTCGACGAGGGCATGGACAACCTGCACCTCTACAAGCCGGGCTCGTCGCCCATGTACTGCGAGCGCCTGCTGTCGCTGCTGCCCGAGGAGTACTACCGGAAGATTACGGTGCACGAGCATTTCTACCTGAAGGACGAGTACGGACTGGGCGGCATCCACCTCGACAACCCCGCCGACACGCCGCCCAAGGGCTACAAGGGCAAGTTCAGCCGCACGTGCACCGACCTGGCCCTGCTCAAGGAGACGAAGAGGAAGGCGCAATACGTGTTTCTGAAAAACATCTTCGACTGCATCGAGTTCAAGGACGAGAAGTCGTCGTTCACCATGGGCGAGCTGGAGGACGCCGCCGCCAAGGGGCTCATCGACCGCCACGTGTACGCCCTCGGGGGCATGAGCCTGGACAACCTGCGCACGGCACGCGACCTGGGCTTCGGGGGCGTGGTGATTTGCGGCGACCTCTGGGACCGCTTCGACATACACAACGAGACGGACTTCAAGAACCTCATCGCACACTTCGAGAAGCTGCGCAAGGCCGTGGAATGACACTGAAAAGGAAATACTCCAAAAACAATAACACCTAAAGCGCAATGAGCGACAAAAACTCTTTTTTGGTATTTTCTGGCACAAATACCAGATACCTGGCAGAGAAAATCTGCGCCAGCCTGGGTTGCCCGTTGGGAAACCTGCTCGTGACACGATTCTCGGACGGCGAGTTCGCCGTGTCGTATGAGGAGTCGATACGGGGACGCGACGTGTTCCTCGTGCAAAGCACGTTCCCCAACTCCGACAACCTGATGGAACTGCTGCTGATGATCGACGCGGCCAAGCGGGCCTCGGCAAGGCACATCATAGCCGTGATGCCCTACTTCGGCTGGGCACGCCAGGACCGCAAGGACAAGCCGCGCGTGAGCATCGGCGCCAAGCTCGTGGCCGACCTGCTGAGCGTGGCGGGCATCGACAGGCTCATCACCATGGACCTGCACGCCGACCAAATCCAGGGATTCTTCAACGTGCCCGTGGACCACCTCTACGCCTCGGGGGTCATCCTGCCCTACTTGCAGTCGCTCCACCTGGAAGACCTGGTGATTGCCTCGCCCGACGTGGGCGGCAGCAAGCGCGCCAACACCTACGCCAAGTACCTGGGCTGCCCGCTCGTGCTGTGCAACAAGACTCGCGCACGTGCCAACGTGGTGGCGAGCATGCAAATCATCGGCGACGTGAAGGACAAGAACGTGGTCATCATCGACGACATGGTGGACACGGCCGGCACCATCACCAAGGCGGCCGACATCATGAAGGAGGCTGGGGCCAGGACGGTGAGGGCCTGCGCGTCGCACTGCGTCATGAGCGGCCCGGCATCGGAGCGCGTGCAGGAGTCGGCGCTAGAGGAGATTGTCTTCACCGACTCCATACCCTACTCGCACCGCTGCGCCAAGGTGAAGCAGCTCTCCGTGGCCGACATGTTTGCCGAGACCATCCGCCGCGTGGTGGAGAACCAGAGCATCTCGTCGCAATACCTGGTGTAAGCCCGCGCCCGACCGCGGGCGGCTGCCACTGGAAAAAGCGACAAAGCGGGAAAACAGCAATCAAGCGAAGGAATTGGCAATCAACCGGGAAAAAGCAATCAATCGAGGAAACAGCAATAAAGCGAAGGAATTAGCAATAAAGCGAAAAAAAGAAGGCCGCCGCCCCCACGCTGGGGGACGGCGGCCTTTGGCTTGTCATGGCTGCCAGGAGTGGCTGCCCGCAATCAGGCCAGCCACTTCACATAGCAGAAGTCCTGGCGGTGGGGCAGGTTGGCGTTCTTCGGGAACATGCGCACGCCGAAGCGGAACGGCCCGGCCACGTCGGGATTGAGCGAGCACTCGAAGGCGTAGTTGTTGCCCTCGTGGCCCACCATCTTGAACTCATGCACGCCGTAGAGCTTGCGGTCGGTGTCGGTCTTGTCGTTGCGCAGCGTCACCAGCTCCAGTCCGATGGCGTTGTCGAGGCCCTGCTCGTCAATGACATAGCGCAGCTTGTAGGCCACGCCGGTCTCGATGTCCTTGTCGAGGGCGGTCTCCTTGGACACCACGTGGATGGAGTCCCAGCGCTCGGCCACGGTCTCCTTCCACTGGGCTATCTCCTTGGCCAGGCGGTTGTCGTTGGCGGCGAGCTTCTTGAAGCGGGCGGCCTCCTTGTTGTAGAACTTCGCGTAGTAGTCGTCGAGCTGGCGCTTCATGGTGTAGTGGGGCGCGATGGTGGCGATGGAGTTCTTGATCACCTTGATCCAGTCGGTGCTGTAGCTCTTCCGTCCCTTGTTGTAGTAGAGCGGGATGATCTCGTTCTCGAGCAGGTTGTAGATGGTGGCGGCGTCGAGCTGGTCCTGGTAGCCCTGGTTCTGGTAGGTGCGCTCCTGGGGCAGGGCCCATCCGGCGCCCTTGCGGTAGCCCTCGACCCACCAGCCGTCGAGCACGGAGAGGTTGACCACGCCGTTCATCTCGGCCTTCTCGCCCGATGTGCCCGAGGCCTCAAGAGGCCGCGTCGGGGTGTTCATCCAGATGTCGACACCCGACACCAGGCGGCGCGCGAGGCGCATGTCGTAGTCCTCAAGGAAGATGATCTTGCCCAGGAACTCGGGGCGCTGGCTGATTTCGAAAATCTTCTTGATGAGTCCCTGGCCGGCCCCGTCGGCAGGATGGGCCTTGCCGGAGAAGAAGAAGAGCACCGGGCGGTCGGGGTTGTTCACAATCTTGTTGAGCCGGTCCAGGTCGGTGAAGAGCAGGTGGGCGCGCTTGTAGGTGGCGAAGCGGCGGCAGAAGCCAATCATCAGGGCGTTGGGGTTGATGCGCTCCACGAGGTTGACCACGCGGGCGGGGTCGCCCTGGTTGCGTAGCCAGGTCTTGGTGAACTTCTCGCGGATATACTTCACGAGCTTCTGCTTCAGCTCCATGCGCGTCTTCCAGATTTCCTCGTCGGGCATGTTGTAGATGGCGTGCCAGATTTCCTCGTTGCTCTGGTCGCCCATGAACGACTTGTCGAAATACTTGTCGTACACCTTGCGCCACTCGGTGGCGGCCCAGGTGGGGAAGTGGACGCCGTTGGTGACGTAGCCCACGTGGTTCTCCTCGGGGAAGTAGCCCTTCCAGATGGGGGCGAACATCTTCTGGCTCACCCAGCCGTGGAGCTTGCTCACGCCGTTCACCTCCTGGCAGGTGTTGCAGGCGAAGATGCTCATGCAGAACTTCTCGCCGTGGTCGTCGGGGTTCTGGCGGCCCATGCCGATGAACTCGTCCCAGGAGATGCCGAGCTTCTGGGGATAGCCGCCCATGTACTTGCCGAAGAGGCCCTCGTCGAAGTAGTCGTGGCCGGCGGGCACGGGCGTGTGGACGGTGTAGAGCGAGGAGGCGCGCACGAGCTCGAGGGCCTGGTTGAACGTCAGCCCGCTGTCGACATAGTCGCACAGGCGCTGCAGGTTGCACAGGGCGGCGTGACCCTCGTTGCAGTGGTAGACGTCCTTCGTGATGCCGAGCTTCTTCAGCGTGAGGATGCCGCCGATGCCGAGCAGGATTTCCTGCTTGAGGCGGTTCTCCCAGTCGCCGCCGTAGAGGCTGTGGGTGATGGGCTTGTCATACTGCGAGTTCATGTCGTTGTCGGTGTCGAGCAGGTAGAGCTTGATGCGGCCCACGTTCACCTGCCACACGAAGGCGTGCACCTGGTAGTTCATATAGGGCACGTCGACGACCACAGGCACGCCGTTCTCGTCGGTCACGCGCTCGATGGGCAGCGAGTTGAAGTTCTGGGCCTCGTAGTTGGCAATCTGCTGGCCGTCCATGCTCAGGCTCTGCTTGAAGTAGCCGTAGCGATAGAGGAAGCCCACGGCGCAGAGGTCGACATTGCTGTCGGAAGCTTCCTTCAGATAGTCGCCGGCGAGCATGCCCAGACCGCCGGAGTAGATTTTCAGCACCTGGTTCAGACCGTACTCCATGCTGAAGTAGGCCACGGAGGGGCGCTTGCTGTCGGGCTTCACGTCCATGTACTTGCGGAAGGCGGCATACACGTCGTGCACTTTTTTCATCGTAGACTTGTCTTTCACTATCTCCTCCTTGCGGTCGTAGCTCAGACGCTCAAGCAGCAGCACGGGGTTGTGGTCCACTTCCTCGTAGAGTTTCTCGTCGAGGCTCTTAAACATGTTGCGGGCCTCATAGTTCCATGCCCACCACATGTTGTGGGCCAGTTCGTCGAGACACTTGAGCTGTTCGGGAAGGCGGGACTTCACCGAAATGTCGGTCCACTGAGGATCATTGGCATAATCTGCTCTGATTTTCATAAACTTGATATTTTGGATGATTTGTTGTTGCGTTTCTCTGCATTGCGCAACGCAATGTCGTAAGCCTTGTAGTAATACTCGATGAAGTGGCTCCAGAGGGCTTTCTTCGAAAGCTTGTCGGCCTTGCTGCGGGCCGACTTCACCCCGGCGGGAGTGAGCTGGGCGAACTTCACCACGGTGTCCTTGATGGTGTCGGCCACCTCGGAATAGTTGTAGTCGGTGCGGTGGATTACTTTCACGCCGTCCTCTATCTCGCCATAGCGGCCCAGCTCGGAGTTCACCCACAGCCCGAAGCCGGCCAGGTCGGTGGTGATGCAGGGCACGTGGAAGGCGATGGACTCCAGCGGGGTGTAGCCCCAGGGCTCGTAATAGGAGGGATAGATGCAAAGGTCGTTGCCCAGCACGACATCATAGTAGGATAAGTTCACGATGCCGTCGTCGCCTGTGAGATAGCAGGGCAGGAAGATGAGCTTCACGTTGGCATCGCTGGCGTTGTGGAAGTCGAGGTGCTTCAGCATCCCGAGCACGTCGTCCTGGCTCATGTTGTTCAGCCAGTGGGTGATTTCGGGCACGTCCAGCGGCGTGTCGAAGGTCTTGCCCGACTGAAGCCGCTCCTGCAAGTCCTGGCGCGGGGCGCCCACCCAGCCGGGCACCTCGATGAAGGCCACCACCTTCTTGCCGGCCAGGCGCGACTCACGCTTCAGCCGGTTCATGGCTTCGATGTAGACGTCGACGCCCTTGTTGCGGAACTCGTAGCGGCCGCTGGTGGAGACGATGAGGGTGTGCTGGTCGTCGAACTCCTCGCCTATCAGGCAGTTGGCTATCTGCAAGGCCTTGGCACGGGCGGCCTTGCGCTTGCGCGTGAACGCGACCCCCTTGGGCACGAAGTTGTTCTCGAAGCCATTGGGGAGCACGGCGTCGACGGGCTTGTCGAGCAGCTCGGCACACTCGCGGGCGGTGATGTCGCTCACGGTGGTGAAGCAGTCCACGTGGTGGGCCGTCTGCTTCTCGATGGAGTGCTTGCTCTGCATGTTCAGCTCGCCGGCCATCTGGTCGCCGTTGTAGGCAAAGAGGTAATCGTAGAGGGGCTTGTTGTTGCCGGCAATGCTGCGCCCGATGCTCGTGGCATGGGTGGTGAACATGGTGGCTATCCGGGGCTCCCAGGCCTGGATGAGCAAGGCCGCAAAGCCGGTCTGCCACTCATTGGAGTGGAAAAGGACTTTCTCCGACGTGCCTTTCAGATAGAACTCGTAGAAACTCTGCACCGTCCGGGCCGCACCATAAGAGAACATGGCGCACTCGTCATAGTCGCCGTAGGCGTGCAGGCTGTCCACCTGGTAGCGCTCCCACAGGCGGGCGTAAATCTCGTTCTTGTCCTTGAAGTAACTTTGGAAATCGACCAGAATGGCTATCGGACGGCCGGGAACCAGCCAACGGCCCACACGCAGACGGAGGCCTTGCTTCGCGGCTGCGGCCAGCCACGGCTTGAAAAGGGTGCTGTCTGACTGGAAATAAGGGCAGGGATGGTCGCCCCAACAATCGGGGCCAAGAAAGATGATGTGGTCGGACATCCTGTCTTGCAACGTCTTGGCACGCGTTGAAAGCACGGCATAAATTCCACCGACTTTGTTACACACTTCCCAGCTGGACTCAAATATATAGTCTGGAAATAATAGCTCCTTTTCCATAAAATACCTATAAAACGGGGCAAAGATAGCATAAAAATCTTAAAAACAAAACAATTAGGCCATGAAATTTAGCAATTTGCTTGTTTTCTTGACTTAAATGAAATAACTTTGTCGGGGCTAAAAGTACACGGGATGAAGAAATTGATAATCATGCTTGTTACGTTCTTTGCCTTGGCCGACTGCATGGCCCAGGGCGACAGTGCCGTCTTCAAGGGATATTTGGAGAACAAAGAGTACAGCATCTACATCAGAATGAACTTCTACGACAACGATGTGGTGATTCCCGGACAGGAAATCTACGGGCAAATGCCGGGATTCATCGGCGACAGGAAGGACGGCAGGAAATGGCTGATCGTGGAGGCAAAACCACAAAAGGACAAGGCCGAGCTGAGCATCAGCAACGACGACGGCTATGAGGACCTTACGGCGGAACTCTCCCGGAACGCCGACGGCACTTACACCTTGAAGCAGAAAGAGGGAAGCGTGCTGAAATTCGCGCGGAACCGGAAGTGGATGAAGATTCCCAAGACAGTGGTCTTCGTCAGAAAATGAATGGGCTCAAAGGCCGTAGTCATCGTCGTCCCACACCGATGAGCTGTGGGACTTGGCGTTGAATTCGACATTCTCGTTGGTCTCTGACGCCGTGCTCAAATTTATTTTGACGGACTCGGGCTCCGTGTATGAGCCGCATGAGGCCGCAAGGATTTGCCCATAATGGTCGGAACAGTGGATGATATTGATGGCGGGGGCGATGTAATGCTTCTCTTTCATGAATCCAACAACTTTCTTTTACTTGACAATCTTTTTGCCATTCATGATATAGACTCCGTGGGGCAAGCTTGCCGCCGAACTGCTGCCTTGGGCAACCTTGACACCTTGCAGGTTGTACACGGCTGCCCCTTCCCGCTGCCCGGCCGACTGGAGCATGCCAATGCCCGTCGTCTCAACACCGGAGATGTAAATCTTGGCTTCGCCATCAATCCCATCCGCCTTGACATACCAACGGTAAGGGGCTATTGTGGCCGTGCTCGAGGAACCGAGCCGGACCACGTCGCCGTCGCTCTTCAATCCGTAGACATTGGTTCCTGTAATGCCTTCCTCTTTCTTGTATCGTCCAACAATCTTGATATTGCTGTTCACCGCGAACTCACCCGGATTCGAGCCATCCGTGCTCAACGATGCCTCGGGGATGATGTAGGGCTGGGAAAAGAACACTCCAGTAATTAAATAAGGTGTGTTGGCCTTCAAAGTCCCGTCATCGGCAACCTTTACGAAGTTGATGACATTCGCATCGCTGCCCGTTTGGGCTTCATAGGCCGCCGTGCCCAAGCCAAACACTTTCTTGTAATTCGGCACGTCCAACGGAAGTATCAGCGTGTTCAGAACGCCATCCTTGAAATCACGATAGAAGGCCACCGTGCCGCCCGACAGACTGCAAGTCTCCAAATCCTTGTCCTGGCTGAGTTGAATGTCGCCATAATCGGCTAAATCCTCAAATTCATAAAGGTCGGCGGGAAAATAGATACCTTCTTTAAACTTAGTACTTTTTTTCACATAAGCACTAAAAATAGTCTCATTAAATGCCAGTGTTTTA
>CAZVWX010000030.1:0-10054 GCA_964631105.1 uncultured Prevotella sp.
AGGATGATGTCCAGCGGTACGATTTTCTCCGACGGCTCGTCCGCCGCCTCGTCCTCGCCGGCCGCCACGGGATGGCTCTCGGCAATGCGCTTTTCCAGCAAGGGATGGCGGGCCTGAATCCAGTCGACGGCGGGCGACCCCTCCACCACAGGCTCGAAAGCCTTCATCGCCCCCGCCAGACGGGCCTTGGCCCGCACGAAGTCAATCTCGGCCAGGAAGCGGTAGCCCAGCAGCAAGTCGCTCACGTGGGGCCGCACCACCTTGGTGAATTCGGTGAGGATGCGTATGACTTCCTGGCGCTCGGCAGCCTCCAGCTCGCGAATCCTGTTGTTGGCCTCCACCACCTCGGCGGGCTCCACGAACACCGTCTTGCCCGTGGCCGACTCGTCGTGCACGATGCCGCGAATCTTCCGCTTCAGTCCCGGCGCGACGGGAATCACCAGGCGGCCGTCGCGCATCGTGGGAGCCACGTCCTTGTCGACCACCCCTTCGGCCTGCGCCGAGCGCAGGATAGAGTTCAGCGTGCGCGAGACCGACCCCTCGGCACGGGCCAGCTCGCGCCGGATGTCGGCCAGCTGCGGCGACGCCGTGTCGCGGATGTGGCCGAACTTGTCGAGAATCTGGTCGATGCGCTGCACCAGCTGGGGCTTGGTGGGTATGTCCTCGGCCAGCCGGTGGAGGGCGGGATAGGGATAGTGCGTCTCGTCGTCGGGCGTGTTGAGCAAGTCCACGATGCTGTTGATGGTGTCGAGCGAGCGCCGCAGGTTGAAGAGCTCGTCCTCATCCAGATGCGTGTTGACGATGCGGATGCGCAGCAGCGACTGGCGGCAGTCGAAGAAGAAGCCCAGGGGGAATTCCACCTGCTCCTCCTCGATGCGGCGGAACTCACGGGTCTGCTCAAGGCTCTCGTTGATGTCGGGGGCGTGGGTGGTGAAGGTCATCGTGTCCACCTGCCCCTTGCCGAGAGTGGAGAGGCAGTTTTCCTTCAGCATGGAGCGGATTTCGCTGAATCCAATCTTGGCTTCAAAATTCTTCGGGTAAATCATAATGCAAAGGTAATGCAAAACGAGCGGAAAAGCAAGAAAAGCCATTCCGTTTTTCATCCCGGCGAAATGGCGGCGGAGTTCTTTTTTCTCTGTTAAAACGACGGAAAATTTCCGTTTGTCGGGATTTCTATGTAATTTTGCCCATAGAAAGCAAAAACCTGAATTTATGAAGCACTTCATTTTGTGTACGCTTCTGGCGCTGCTGCCGCCCCTGGCCTTGCAGGCCCAGACCTCGCAGCACATCACCATCAACGGCGTGAGCGTGGAGAAGACGGCCCTCAGCATCACCTTCGACGGCGACGACGCCATCCTCCATTTCGCCGACGGCACCTCGCAGCAGGCCGACATGGCCGGTGTCGTCGTCGACTTCGCCACCGCCACCACCATCACCGCCTACAGCCTTTCGGGCGACGTCGGCGACCGGCTCTCGCTCGGCGGACTGCCCGACGGCACGCCCGTGAGCCTCTACGACGCCTCGGGCCGCCTCATCGCCGTCGCCACGCTGCCGGCACAGCCATGCGACGCCACCTCGCTGCGCCCCGGCGTCTACATCCTCAAGGCCGGCGCCACCGTCATCAAGTTCAACAAGAAATAAGCTTCACCATGCAACATACCATCCAGAAATATCTTCGCCAGGCCTCGCCGGCGCTGCTGCCGCTGCTTTTCCTCTCTGTGGCCGGCATGCCCCAGGGCCTCCACGCACAAAACCGCGCCGTGCTCACCCTAGCCGGCGGGCAGTCGGCCACCTTCGCCACGGCCTCGCTCAAGGACATCCAGATAGACGGCAGCCGCGTGACGGTGAACCCGGCGGACGGCCCGTCGACGACCTACGACGGCCAGGTGGCACGCATCTCGTTCTTGAAAGTGGGGAGCGGGGCCGTCAGCCTGACCGGAGCCGCGGGCTGGCAGGAGTCGGCCTACATCACCTTCGAGCCCTTCCAGGGAGCCTCGGCCTATCACGTATATATAAAAGGTGGGGACGACGACTACAATCGCCTCGACGACGAGCTCGTGCGCAACTACACCAGCCATCTCAGAGCCGACGCCGTGGGGCTGCGCCCCGGCACCTACAGCATGAAAGTGGTGCCTGTGGTGGGCGGGGAGGAACTTGCCGCTGCCGCGTCGGAGGCAACCGGACTGCAGGTGTCGGCCTACAGCCGCGAGGGCTTCGCCCACAAGGACTACTCGGGCGTGGGGGCCTACAACGACGACGGCACGCTGAAGTCCGGCGCCTGCGTCGTCTATGTCACGGCGGCCAACGCCAAGACCGTGCAGGCCAGCCTCGGCGGCAGCACGCTCACCGGCATACAGGCCATCCTGAAAGCCTACGAGAAGGGCACCATCACCACACCGCTCGACGTGCGCATCATCGGCTGCATCCGCAACGGCGACACCGACGCGTTCGGCAGCAGCAGCGAGGGACTGCAAATCAAGGGCAAACGAGCCGACAGCGAGCTGAACATCACCATCGAAGGCATCGGAAACGACGCCACCATCTATGGGTTCGGATTCCTCGTGCGCAACAGCCGGAGCGTGGAGCTGCGCAACCTGGCCATCATGCGGCAGATGGACGACGGCATCTCGCTCGACACCGACAACTCGAACATCTGGATTCACAACATCGACATCTTCTATGGCAAGGCCGGCTCCGGCGACCACGCCAAAGGCGACGGCTCCATCGACGTGAAGGCCGACTCGAAGTTTGTCACCATCAGCTACTGCCACTTCTGGGACAGCGGAAAAACCTCCATGTGCGGCATGAAGAGCGAGTCGGGGCCCAACTACATCACCTACCACCACAACTGGTTCGACCACAGCGACTCGCGACACGCCCGCGTGCGCACCATGAGCGTGCACATGTGGAACAACTACTTCGACGGGTGCTCCAAATATGGCATCGGGGCCACCTCGGCGTCGAGCGTCTTCTCCGAGCAAAACTACTTCCGCCACACCCACGACCCGTTCCTCATCTCGCTGCAAGGCACCGACGCCAAGGGAACGGGGACGTTCTCGGGCGAGCCGGGAGGCATCATCAAGGACTATGGAAGCGTGCTGGCCGAAACGGGCGGCAGCACTTACTACGTGCCCATAGCCTATGCCGACAATGCCACGAGCTTCGACGTCTACCAAGCCCGGACACGCGACGAGCAGGTGCCGGCCACGGTGAAGACGCTCTCGGGCGGCACCACATACGACAACTTCGACACCGACGCCTCGCTGATGTATGCCTACGAGCCCGACCAGGCCGCCGACGTGCCCGCCCAGGTTACGGGATTCCTGGGGGCCGGGCGCATCAACCACGGCGACGTGCAGTTCAGCTTCGACAACAGCACGGACGACGAGTCGTATGACGTCAACACGAGTCTGGCCGCACTCATCGACCAATACACCGGCTACCGCCCGGCGGCATCGTCCGGCACCGACACGCCGTCCGACACCACGGCGACCGACACCACCTCGCAGCAGCCCGCCACGCCCGTGGAAGGCATCATCGTGGTGTCGTTCGACAAGTCGGGACAGCCCTCCAGCTCCATCTTCACCGTTGTGGGCAATGGCTCCAACAGCAAGGGAAGCGTCACCTACGGCGGACAAACCTACACCACCTGCCTGAAAATGGAGTCGAAAACCTCCATCACATGCAGCCTGGCGCAAGCCGTGAAGGCCACGTTCATCTTCGGCAGCGCCGAGACCGCCTCGCTCAAGATTGACGGAACCAAGGTGACGGGGACTGGCAACACCATCACCACCACGCTCGCCGCCGGCGACCACACCATCACCAAGGCGAACCAGTGCAACCTCTTCCTGATTGTGCTGGAGCCTGTGGAGTCGTGAACAAAAAAACGCCGGGCAACCAAGCCTGGCGTGACAAGCAGCAAGGACGCTCCGCCCCGGGCGGAGCCGTCCCCCCCTACCGCATCAGCTTCCGGAAGTCGGCGTCGAAGTGCTGCGGATGCTTCCCCTGCAACACGATGTTGAGGAAGCAGTTGGCCACCATCTCCAAATCGTTGAGCTCGACACCCTTTTCCTTCTTCACCTCCTTGCCCAGCACGGCGTCCCACGTAGTCTGGAAGCAGGTGTCCTCGGCTCCGAAGAACATCTCGTTCTTGTCCGAAGCGTCCATCACCTGGTAGCGGATGGCCTTCTTGCTGAACGTGGGCTTCATGGTCTGGAGCATTCGGAACGCCTTCTCGAACACGTCGCGGTGGAGGTGGGCGTTGGGGAACATCTCGTTGACCACGGGAAACACCTCCCCGAAGTCGTAAGCCTGCATGAGCTGATAGAGTTTCATGGCCCCGCAGATTAGAATTTGGCCATCTTGATGGCGTCGACGGCGCACTCCTCGCCCTTGTTGCCCAGCCGCCCGCCGCTGCGCTCCTTGGCCTGCTGCAGGTCGTTGGTGGTGAGCAGGCCGTAGATGACGGGTATTTCCTGGGTGGCGTTCAGCCGGGCGATGCCGTAGGTGACGCCCTGGCAGATGTAGTCGAAGTGGGGTGTCTCGCCGCGGATGACACTTCCGAGGATGATGACGGCGTCGAAGCCGTCGTTGAGCACCATCTGGTGGGCGCCGTAAATCAGCTCGAAGCTTCCCGGCACCTTCTTCACATGGATGTTTTCGGGCAGGGCCCCGTGCCTTTTCAGCGTGCTCACGGCCCCGTCGAGCAGGGCGCCGGTGATTTCCGGATTCCACTCGGCCACGACGATGCCGAAGCACATGTTACTCGCGTCGGGCACTGAGGCGGGGTCGCTGTCGGCGAGGTGATGGAGTTCAGTAGCCATTATCGCGAAGCCCTTTCTATGTATTTGTCAATCTCGCCGGACTGCACCATGCCCGAGTTGACATACTTTGTCTTCACGTCCTGGTAGATTTTCAGCGCGTCGGCCTTCTTCCCCTGGCTTTCGAGCAGGATGCCGGCCTTCACGAGGAACGTCGGCGAGAGGCTGTTGTTGGTGTCGTCGGCAGCCCTGCCGTCGGCCATGCTGGCGGCCTTCTTGAAGCTTTCCACAGCCTTGTCGAGCTGGTTCACGTGGGCATAGGCGTCGCCGAGGGCTCCCACGGCGGCCGGCCCCACCATCTGGTCGCCGGCGGGCGAGTATTCGTCGAGATACTTCACGGCCTCGTTCCACTTGTTCAGCTTGGCATAGCAGAGGCCGGCATAGAGGTTGGCCAGGTTGCCGGCGTCGGTGCTGCCATAGTCGGAGGCAATCTTCACGAAGCCCGCATATCCGGCGCCGTCGCCGTTGAGCGCCTTGTCGTAGTTCTGGTTGTTGAAGTATTCCTGTCCCTTGCCGAGAGCCGTGCTGGCCTTTTCCTCGCGCGGCGCGGCCACCTGCGAGCGGTAGACGAAGATGCCAGCGATGATGACGATGATTGCGGCCACGGCCACAAGGATGGCCTTCTTGTTCTTGTCGACAAAGGCCTCTCGGTTGTTCAAGGCCGGGCTTTCGGCCTTTTGTTTTTTGTTTGCCATTGGAGTTTTATGCTTTTTTGTTTTTTTATTCCTTCATTGTGTGTTGGGCAATTACAGCGCAAAAGTACGCATTTTATCCCACATATTGAAATATATTCCTTACTTTTTTGTCGCCCGGACCAAAATAAGCCGGTCACCCGTAGAAATGGATGTCGGCGATGACCATGGCCCCCACCTTGGCGTTGAGCTTCCCCACCAGCTCGGTCTTCCTCATGGCCAGGTCCTGCCTGAGGGCCGGATTGCGCATCCTCACCAGCAGCGTCTGGTTGCGTATGTGCTTTTCCAGCGTGTAGCGTGCCGCGAGGGGGCCGGCCACCTCGTCCCAGGCCGCGACGAGCCTCCGCTGCAGCAGGGGCGTCTCCAGCCCCTCGGCGCGGAGCATCAACGAGATGACGTGGTCCAGTGTGAGTACTTTTCTTCGAAACATGTTTTTTTCCTTTTGCTTCCTGCCTGCGGCGCGGGCCTTCACTCGGCGCGCTCGGTGATGCTCCCGCCGTCGACGGCAAAGATTTTGTAATCGTGCGACCGCCCCTGCAGGATGCTGTCGAGGTGGCCGCGGTTGGTGTCGGTGATGAAGATTTGCCCGTAGCTGTCGCCGCCCACGAGCGTGACGATGCGCTCCACGCGGTCGGCGTCGAGCTTGTCGAAGATGTCGTCGAGCAGCAGCAGGGGCGTCGTGCCCGAGGCGGTGCGCTTCAGGAATCCGAACTGCGCCAGCTTCAGGGCGAGGGTGAACGTCTTGTTCTGCCCCTGGCTGCCCTCGCGCTTCATGGGGTAGCCGTCGATGAGCATCTCCAGCTCGTCGCGGTGCACGCCGTGCAGGCTGTAGCCGACGGCCCTGTCCTTCATGCGGTCGCGCTGGATGACGTCGAGCAGGGGCCCCCGCTGCCCGTGGGAGACGTAGCGCAGCGACACCGCCTCGCGCCCCTGCGAGATGAGCTGGTAGATTTGCTGGAACACGGGGATGAACTCGCCGACGAACTCCTCGCGCTTGTGGAAGACCACCTCGCCCTGGCGCGCCATCTCGCCTTCCCAGATGGACATGAGCTCGGGGTCGGGCTCGTCGTCCATCCGCAAGAGGGCGTTGCGCTGCTGCAAGGCTTTGTTGTAGGCCGTGAGGGCTTCGAGGTAGGTGCGGTCGCACTGCGAGATGACCACGTCCATGAAGCGGCGCCGCTCCTCGCCTCCGCCGCCGATGAGGGCCGCGTCGGCCGGCGAGACGAGCACCAGGGGGATGAGCCCGATGTGCTGCGACAGGCGCCGGTATTCCTTCTTGTTGCGCTTGAAGTGCTTCTTGCTGCCCCGCCTCAGCCCGCAGAAGATGTTCTCGCGGTCGCCCTGGTCGGTGAGATAGTCTCCCTCGACGACGAAGAACTCCTCGCCGTGGGTGATGCACTGCGAGTCGACGGGATTGGCCGCGCTGCGGCAGAACGACAGGTAGTAGATGGCGTCGAGGAAGTTGGTCTTCCCCATGCCGTTGCGCCCGATGAGGCAGTTGATCTTCGGCGAGAGCGTGAGCCGCGCCGAGGCGATGTTCTTGTAGTTGGTGATGGAAATGTCGTGCAGTGTCATGCGTCAGCCTCCCCCCTGTCACACTCCGTCGGCGCCGGCCCCGCCATCGCCGGCGCGTGTGTCGCGACTGACGCTCACGGCTCCCAGGCGCGACACGCGTACCCGCAGGGGCACGTACTCGTCGCTGGTGGGGTCGGGGTTGCCCACGCTCGCCACAAAGGTGAGCGCGTCGCGGCCGGCACTGTCGAAGACAAGCCCTATCAGCGCGCCATGCCCGCGCACGTCGGCGGGCAGGCTGCCGTCGAAGTCGGCCTTCGTGAACGCGCGGCTGAAGAACTTCGAGCCGTCGCTCCTGAGGATGGTCAGCGTGATGCGGTTGTCGTAATACTTGTGGTTCGCGTCGGCCTCGGCCAGGGGCAGGGTGCGGTCGGCAGTGCCGTCGACCACCACGCGGTAGGTGGAGCCCAGCCACGCCACGTCCTGCTCGCGGTGGAAGGGGGCCGTGGCCTGGGTCTTCGCCGGCTGCTCCTGCAGGGGCTTGTCGACGATGATGACGTCGGCCGGCTTCTTCTTCGAGCAAGCCGAGAGCGCCAGCGCCGAGGCCATGACAATGAGTAATGATGCTAACTTCATTTTCTTCAGTTTGCCCGCAAAGGTAATAAAAAAAACGCGAACGGCCACAGAAAAACGAAAAAAGCGCTCTTCGGGCAATGCCGAAAGAGCGCCTCATCCTAAAAACCATACCTTTTTTTGAAGAAACTTTATGATGGCGGAGCCTTCTCACGAGGACTACGCCATGTCGAAAAAACTTATTCTTCTATTTGACGGGAAACGGGCCGAAAGGTTTAATCGGGCAAGAAACTTTTTTTCCCGGCCTTGCCCGCGGCCGTCCTTCCCCCCTCGTGCCCATGGACAAACCAGCGCGTTTTTATTTCATCACCTTGTCATACAACGTGTCCCACGAGCTGACGACATCGTATTGCACGCCGCCCGCACCTGTCGACTGGACTTCCTCTCTGGACGCCACCGCCCAGTCGGGATTGTAATGGCCTCATGGCGGTGCTATTAGGCTTTTGTTGCGATGCGTGGCGGTCGCCGCACGATTGCGTGGCGGTCGCCACGCGATTGTATGGCGGTCGCCGCGCAATTGCATGGCGGCCGCCACGCAATGTAATGAAGCCGTCTTGCACACACAATGGCAAATGCTTGAATTCCGTCGCCTCACGCCCCATTGCCGTGGCTTGCGCCCTCCCCGCCACGGTGCAGCCCGGCCGGCCGCCAACCTGAGGATAGGAGGGATGCCCCGCAACGGGGAATGAAAGCCCGGATGAGGAAAAAAAGACACGATTCCCTTTGCATTGTCTCCTTTTTACTGTAACTTTGCCACAACAATCAAATCAGACCGAACAAGAATGAGACGACCGACTTTCGCCTGCCTGGCCATGCTGCTCGCGGCACTCGCGGCACTCGCGGCCTGCTCCGGCCACCCGGAGAAGAGCGAGGCCGCCGCCGTCGACACCATTCCGCTGATGGTGATGCGCATACAGCAGTGCAGCCGCCTGTACACAGCGGAATACCACGTGCGCAAAATCATCACCCACGACGACAGGCTGCAAATCAGCGGAAAGCTCATGCAGAAGCCGTTCAGCATCGACCTGCCCGCGGGCAAGCGCAAGGTGGCCATCCCCGTCGACGCCACCATCAAGGCCTACATCGACTTCGGCGGATTCTCCAAGGACAACATCCGCCGGCAGGGCGACCGCATCGAAATCGTGCTGCCCGACCCGAAGGTGGCGGTCACGGCCACGAAGATAGACCACGACGGGGTGAGGCAGTTCGTGGCGCTCACGAGGCGCAACTTCACCGACGAGGAGCTCTCGCGGCTGGAGCAACAGGGGCGGCAGGCCATCATCGGCGACATTCCCAACCTGGACATCATCGCCCAGGCCCGCGAGAACGCCGCCAACACGCTGATTCCCATGGTGGAGCAGATGGGCTACAAGCAGGAAAACATCAAAATCACCTTCCGGAAGGAATTCACCCGCAACGACATACTGCACCTTGTGGGCGGAAAATAAACGAGGAACTGACGCATGAAAGACTCCAGACACCAGCGCCGGGGCTGCCTGAAGACCCCCGCCACATGGAAGATGTGGCTGGCCGCGGCCATCGCCGCCGCCACGGCCATCGCCGTGGGGGTCCTGGCCTGGCGGTGCGGCGGCAACGAAATCGGCCTGGGAGCCAAGGGCGGGACGGACATCAGCCCCACGCAGATAGAGAGCATCAGGCGCATCGGCCAGTGGGAGTTCCTCTCGGTGAGCGACGAGGAGCTCGTCGACACCGTCAGGCGGGGCTTCTTCGGCGACGACGAGCTCGTGCGCATCTACTACGGCACGCTCCGCCTGGGCGTCGACCTGGCCGACTGCAAGCCGGGATGGATTCGCGCCGAGGGCGACACCATCGTCTGCACGCTGCCACCGGTGAGGCTGCTCGACGACAACTTCGTCGACGAGGCGCGCAAGTTGCAGACGGTGGGCAGCCAGAGTCCGAACATCGTCAAGGTCAACGAGGTGTTCGAGGGCAACGGCACGGCCTACTACGTCATGCAGTACATCAACGGCATGTCGCTCACCTCGCTCGTGCGGCAGAGGGGCGCGTTGCCTTACGGCGAGGCCGTCGGCATCCTCAAGCCCATTGCCGGAGCCGTCGGCGTGCTGCACAGGTCGCGCATCAACCATCTCGACATAAAGCCCGACAACATTATGCTCGACATGAGGAGCGACGGGCAGATGGTGCCGGTGCTCATCGACTTCGGCCAGAGCATCCATTTCAAGAAGAGCGGCGGAAAGACTACGCCCAAGGGCGTAATGGGCGTCACCAAGGGCTACACGCCCTTGGAGCAGTATGCAGGCATCAACAGCTTCAGTCCTGCCACCGACATCTATGCGCTTGCGGCCACGCTGCTCTATATGCTTACAGGCCGCGACCCCGACGAGGCCTCGGAGTTCGACTTTGTCAAGGTCAGGG
>CAZVWX010000031.1:0-10052 GCA_964631105.1 uncultured Prevotella sp.
TTTTCTCATATCGTAAAAGGTATTATATTCGTAAGCCTCGGCTTTGTTTGCAAAAGTAATGATTTTATGCCATATAGCCAATTTTTTTGCTTCTTTTCATGCAAGAAAGCGTTGTTGCCGTTGCTAAAAAAAAGATACAGCGCCGGAATGCCGGCACTGTATCCTTGTAGCATTTGATTCAGTTGACCCGGAGTCAGTTCTTGCTTGGGGTGGTGACACTGTTGATGGTGACGCTCACCTTCGACGGGTCGACGAGATCCTTCCAGAGGTCGTAGAGCTCGATGGTCCACACCACGGCTCCCGAGCAGGCGTCGGGCAGCGAGGCGAACACGCTGTAGGTGCCGTCGCCGGTGACGTAGGCCCTGCCGTAGCTGCTTCCGCCCCAGTAGCTGGGATACCAGCTGGCGGCGGCATAGCTGAGCTCGGTGCGGTAGTTCTTGGACGCGTCGCTCTTCAAGTTGCCGTCGATGCCGCTGATGGTGAAGTTGACAATCATGTTGCCCGTGAAGTTGAGGATGCTGTTGTAGTAGCCCTGCGACGTGGAGCCCGACGTGCCGTACTCGTTGTAGATTTCGATGCGTCCGTCGGTGCCGTTGCCGTCCTTGTTGTTGAAGTTGACGAGGCTCTGGTTGACAGGCTGCGACACGTCGGCGTCGAGCTTGATGCTGACGATTTCGGCCGTCACCTTGGACGCGTCGACGAGGTCGTTGTCGAGGTTGTTGATGTCGATGCAGAACACCACGGCCCCTTCGGCCTGGCTGCCGCCAGTCTCCATCCACACGGTGTAGGTGCCGTCGCCGGTGATGTTGGCGTCATACTTGGCGTCCTCGCCCTCGCCGGAGAGAGCCGACCAGCGCGACGGATCCCAGGAAGCGTCGGCGAACTCGAGTCCGGCGATGTTGCTCTTGGCCGCGCCGTCCTTGTAGTTGTCGTTGAGTCCGGAAATCTTGAAGGTCACCACCATGTTCTGGCTGAACTTCACGCTGCTGGGATCGATGATGGAGTTGCCCTTGGTGGAGCCGTACTCATTGTAGATTTCGATGCGGATGCGTCCGTTGCCCTCGATGTCGCCCACGGCGAGCGAGCCCGTCCCGTTGGGTTTGAGCTCGGCGTAAGGCCTCACGGTGCGCACGGGAATGCCGTAGTAGCGGAGCGAGTTGCCGTTCTTCACCACGCTCTCGTCGAAGGTGAGGGTGTTGGCATAGCTCGAGTTGACCTTGCTCACGGTGCCCGTCCAGTAGAACGCCTTGCCGTCGTCGACGAACTCGGCGCCGTCGCGATAGCCCGTATAGGGCAGGAAGATGGAGTTGCCGTTGGCAGCGGTGAAGCGGATGCCGCGCACGCCGTTGACGGTCACAATCTCCTTGCTGGTGTTGTTGATGAGCTCCTGCACCTGCGCCAGCGTGGGCATGGCGCTCAGCATGGGCGACGTGCCGTCGATGGACACGCCGTTGGTGATGTCGAACTCGGTGTCGCTGATGTCCTGCGAGGGATAGTCGGCGAGGTCGGTGGAGAGCAGTCCGCCCGTGGCGTCGCCGTAGCCGAAGTAGGTGCCCGTCTCCTCCTCGGCCTCAGCGCCGAGGTTGTACTTGGCCCACATCACGCTCAGACCCATGTCGACATACTCCATGTCCTGCGTCTTGGTGGTGAGCTCCTTCACCTCGCCCATCACGTAGCCGTCGCCAATCTTGATGTACGGCGCATAGTAATAGGTGGTGCCGGGCAGGAGCCCCTTGATGACGGACGGCCACGAGCCCGAGGGCTGGTAGTCGATGCCGTCGAGGAGCGTCTGCGTGTCGGCCGAACGAGCAATCTTGAATCCCGTGGTGGCCCCGTCGCCGGCCTGCGTGCCCGAGAAGGTGGGCGCGAAGGTGGCCTGGGTGTAGCTGATGTCGGTGGCGTCAGCGTTCTGCGCCACGGCCTGCGTGGTGACCAGCGTCTTCACGTCGCCATACTTGTAGACCCGGTTTTGCAGACAAACATAGGTGGCATAGTGGTAGGTGACGCCCGTCTGCAGCCCGGAGAGCGTGGTGCTGACGGTGTCGTCGGCGTAAGTGCCCTCCACCATGGTGCCGCCCTGCGTGGGGTCGTCGGCGGTGCTGTAGACCACGCCCACCGTGTAGGAAGCGGCGTTGGCCCCCTTCAGGCTGGTGACGGTTCCGGTGGGAATCTGCGCCGTCGTGGCCGTGACCAGGGCGTCGCCCGTAGTCACGCTGGTGACGATGGGTGTCGTCGAGGCACTGTAATCATCATCGTCGGAGCATGCTGCGACGAACATGACGCCCGAAAGCAGCAGCAGTCCTGATAGATATTTGATTTTCATTGTTTCTATTCTTTATTTGGGTTTCACACTGGTTTATCTTCTCGCATGCTTGGCCGTGTGCTTCTTGGCTCCGGAGGCGACGAAGGGCGTCCCGTTGTCCATCTTCACGCTCACGGTGACGGCGATGGACGAGCTGAAGTTGTACTTCGACGCGTCGCCGGCCGTGGCTCCCCACGGGTTGAGGATGTATCGGCGGGCCGTGGTGGCCGCGTCGCCGGTGCCCCGGTCGATGGCCGAGTCGTCGAAGTCGATGCTCGTGCCGTCCACCTTGATGTCCTTCACGGCGACATCGCAGTTGGGATGGTCTTGCAGAAGCTTCTCAATGTCGAGGTAGATGCCGTAGGCGCTGCTGCTCGACCCGTTGATGGTGAAGGTGTAGTCGGCGTCGGTGCCGTCGACGATGAAGACGTCGTCGCTCTGCTGGAAGCTCCATCCGGTGTCGAAGAAGTGCAGTCCGCCCTTATAGGTCTTCTGCACCCCGGCGCGCACCACTTCGAGCTTGTAGCCCATGTACTGGTAGAAGTTGCCCTGGTCGTCGTACTCGCGTGCGCCCCAGACGATGTTGCTCAGTCCGCCGGTGCGTGCGTCGCAGTTGTTGGCCTGGCTGAAGCCGAGGATGCGCAGCTCCCCGGAGTTGCTGGTGAGCACGGCCCGCCCGTCGTCGGAAAGGTTGACGGTGGGCAGAGCGGGCGTGAAGGTGTAGACGCCGTCGCTCGAAAGCGTGTAGCTGCCGGTGGTTGTCGACCCGTCGAGATTGGTGAAGGTGTAGGTGTTGTCGCCACTGTTCAGCTGGATTTGCATGTCCTCGATGTTGCTGACGGCCGCGACGCTCTCCACGCCCTTGGCCGTACCATCCTTGTCGTACCAGTCGAACCCGGTGAACTTGTAGGTGACGAGCTTGTCGTTCTTCGGCTCGACGAAGTCGCGCCAGCCGTCCTCCATGGTGGGATAGACCTCCACCTCGGGAGCCTTGTAGTTGTCGGCGTAGTCCTTGGAGACGAAGTTGAACACGAGCCACCACTCTCCCTCGCCCGAAGTCTCGGGATTGCGGAGCATGGCCACGCGCAGCTGGTTCTCGGTGAGCGTGACGATGCGGATGTTCTTCGACCAGTCAGTGGCGTCGCCACGGTTGTCCCACGACGGCTCATGCAGGATTTGCACGTCGGTGAGGTTGAGCTGGTGGTTGTCCAGGTCGAGCAGGTAGGAGCCCTCGGTGTCGGTCACGGCGCCGTCGTTCGACACCGTGTGCACCTGCACGTTGGCCCCGTTCTTCAGGTCAAAAGTCCACGACGACTTGAAGAAGGGACTCGTGGCGCTGCTGGCTTCGCCGCCACCGCCTGCCGCGGGTTCCCAGTTGGGCGTGAAGTTGTTCCATCCGAGCGCGTTAGAGGGGTCGCCGTAGGAGAGTTCGCCCGACGCTAGCCCGTAGTTTCCGTTGTCGGGAATCCAGGTCTTCGACTGCCCCACTCCACCCGTGAGCATGGTGTAGAGCTCGTTGTTGACGAAGTCGGCGCAGAAGTCGCTCACGGTGAAGTGGGCCGTGTCGCCATAGACGTAGCCTCCACGGGTGTTGACGCCGAAGAGCACGTCGTAAGTTCCCGGGAACGGGATGTCGAGCTCCACCTCGGCATCCTGCGAGCGTCCCTGCGGATGAATCCAGCTCACCTGGTAGCGGTCGGCCATGAGGCTCTTCAGATAGACGATGTTGGGGTTGCTGCTGTCGTGTGTGATGGAGTAGGCCGTGCCCTCCACCAGGTCGGCCGACGTGACATCCTTGTCGCCCAAGTCATATTCGTCGGGCGAGCAGGCGGCCATGCCGAACATCAGGAGAGCCGCCGAAGCCAGAGAACCGATATAATTATTGATTTTCATGGATTTCAATTTAATTGTTCATCAATCAGTGAATTGCGTTATTACCATCCTGCGTTCTGCTTCAGCACGTTGTTGGACAGCTGGATTTGCGTGAGGGGAATCTGTGAGAAGCCCCTCTTGTTGCGCACGTTCGAGGCGAGGATGGTCACGCTCTCGGCGTTGCCCCCCGTGGTGACGGTTCCGCTGCTGGCCGCAATGGCGTTGGCCGCCACGTCGATGCCCTGGCGCAGGAGGTCCCAATAGCGTATGCCCTCGCCGACGAACTCAAGCTTGCGCTCGTTCATGATGTTCTCCTCGGTGACGGGCAGCTGGCGGTAGCTGGCGCTCACGGTGCCGTCGTCCTGCGTGAAGGCACGCTGGCGCACCTGGTTGAAGTAGCTCTGGGCGTTGGCCGAACCGAGCTCGGCGGCCATGAGGAGCACGTCGCTGTATCGCATGAGCACGTAGTCCTGTGGCTGCGAGATTTGGAAGTCGCCGCCCTGCACCTCCTGGTAGTAGTGCGTGATGGTTCCGCTGGCGTCGGTCTTCGAGAGCGGCGTGTACTTCTTCACGGTGAACCCCGTGTACTCGCGCTGGTCGGAGAGCACCTTCTGGTAAGCGTCGAGCGACTCGATGCCCTCCTGTGCGAGGTTGATGATGGACGCGCTCTGGCGTGTGTCGCCGCTGGCGAACGAGTTCCACGTGGCCGCGCTGACGGTTCCGCCGCCCCATCCCTGCCCGTAGGGAGTGGTGATGAGTCCTCCCGAGCGTATGCCGAGCATGACGATGGTGCGGTTGCCGGCGTTGTTGCCGTTGTAGTCGCCCGTGTAGTTGAACTTCATCGAGAGCACGGTCTCAGAGTTGCCGTTTCCGGCGTAGTCGCTGTAGTTGGTTCCGCCCTCCACGTCGCCGAGCCAGTATCCGGTGTAGCTGGTGCTCTTGGCGGCAGCCGGCCAGAGGTTTCTGTACTGCGGCACGAGCGAGAACTCGCCGCTGGCGATGACGTCCTCCAGCCCGGCCAGGGCCTGGGCTGCGGTGAGTCCGCCGGGCATGGTGCCGCGCTGGTTGTTGTTGTAGACGCCGTCATAGAAGAGGTAGACGCGCGCGAGCATGGCCTCGGCGGCATACTTGGTGATGCGCCCGTCGTTGGTGGCCGCCTGGCTCTTGGGGTAGGCGCTGGCGGGAATGTGGCTGGCCGCATACTGCAGGTCGGCGACGATGAGCGCGTAGACGCTGTCAGGCGCGGCCTGCGGTGCGTTCACGTTGACCGGCTCGGTCATCAGGGGCACGTTCTCGAACATGCGCACGAGGTCGAAGTAGCACAGCGCGCGGATGGCCCTGCACTCGCCGATGATGCGCCCGTGCTCCTCCTCGGTCCAGGAGTAGCCGCTCTCCAGCGAGAGCAGCTCGTTGCAGTTGTAGATGGCGGCGTAGTAGTAAGTCCACAAGTCGTTGTAGAGGTTGGTCTGCGAGACGTCCTGCGACTGGTCGAAGCGGTCGATGACCTGCGTGTTGCGCGCGTCGTTCGTTCCCGTGCCGCCATAGCACTGGTCGCCCATGTACTCGGAAGCGAGCTGGAAGGAGAAGGTGGGGCCCTGCGACACCGTGCCCTGCCAGCCGTCGTAGCAGCCGTTGAGCAGGATGTCGGCCTGCGTGGCCGTTTGGTTGTAGTTTCCTGTCGAGGCGTCGGTCTTCGACGACGTATCGAGGAAATCATTGCCGCAGGAAGCCATCGACAGGGAGAGCAGTCCCGCTGCGGCAATATGTATGATGTTCTTGTTCATTGTGATATTCTGTTTTCAGGATTAAACTAGTAGACATCCGCCTGTAGGGCGTGGTCAGAACTTCAGGTTCACGCCCACGAGGAAGGTGCGCGGCCGCGGATAGTAGCCCAGGTCGACGCCCGAGACCCATCCGTCCATGCCGTAGCCCACCTCAGGATCCATGCCGTTGTAGTGGGTGAAGGTGAATGCGTTCTGCACCTGGAAGTAGAGCCTGGCCTGCGAGACGTACTTGGTCTTGAGGAGCTGCTTGGCGAAGTCGTATCCGAGTGTGATGTTCGAGATGCGGAGGAACTTGCCGTCGTGCACGAAGAGGTCGGAGAACTGCCAGTTGATGTTGGTGTTGGTGACGCGCGGAATCTTGTTGCTCGTGCCCTCGCCGGTCCATCGGCCGAGGATTTCGGTGGTGTAGTTGGCCGTCGTGGTGCCCACGTTGCGGTAGCTCTGCACGATTTGGTTTCCGGTCATGCCGTTGGCCTGCACCGAGAAGTCGAGCCCCTTCCAGTCGAATCCGAGCGAGAAGCCGAAGGTGAAGTCGGGCATGCCGTCGCCGAGGTTCACCTTGTCGTCGTCGTCGATCTGGCCGTCGTGGTTCACGTCGTAGTATTTCACGTCGCCGGGCTGCGGGTTGGCCTGGAGCACGCCGTTTCCGTCGGCAATCCAGTCGTCAATCTCCTGCTGGTTCTGGAAGATGCCCGCCGTCTTGTAGCCCCAGAAGTATCCGATGGGCTCGCCGTTGCTGGCGCGGTAGAACTCGGTGGAGTTGTCGTAGAGCTGGTTGGTCTGCCCGTGGATGATGCCGTCCTCGTTGGGGATGTTGCCCACCTCGTTGTGGTTGTAGGCACCGTTCACGTTGATGTAGTAGTTGAAGTCCTTGCCGATGCGGTCGTTCCATCCGAGTCCGAACTCCACGCCGGTGTTCTTCACGTCGCCGCCATTAATATAAGGTGCGCCGGTTCCGGCCGTGGCGAGCACGGGTGGCTGCACGAGCCAGTCCTTGGTCTTCTTGTAGTACCAGTCGAAGTTGACGTTCAGCTTGCCGAGCACGCGCGCGTCGAAGCCGAAGTCGGTCTGCTCCGAGGTCTCCCACGTGATGTCGCTGTTGGCCAGCCGCGTCACGCGCGCTCCCATGCCGTTGTTGTCGGCGGCGGAGCCCAGCGAGGTGCCGAAGTTATAGTATACGTTGCTGAAGGAGAGCGGCGCGGTGTACATGTAGTTGCCGATGTTCTGGTTGCCCACCTGGCCCCAGCTGCCGCGCAGCTTGAAGTAGTCCACGTAGGAGGCCACGGGCTTCCACCACTTCTCGTTGCTGAGCACCCATCCAGCGCTCACCGAGGGGAACCATCCGTAGCGGTGTCCTTCGGCGAACTTGCTCGAGCCGTCGCAGCGCAGGGTGAAGGTGGCCATGTAGGTTTCCTTGTAGTTCCAGGAGACGCGCCCGAAGTAGGACATCATGCGCTCCTCGTCCCATGGCGAGCCGCTCACCGAGAGGCCGGTCTCCGAGGACGTGGCCGTGCCGTTGCTCACCCATGCGTAGGGCCAGGAGTCGAATCCCGCCCGCAGGCTTCCGTTGGCGGCGTAGAGGCTGCTTCCCTCGGAGCGGTAGGCCTCGGTGCCGACCATGGCGTCGAAGGCGTGCTTGCCCAGGTTCCAGTTGTAGGTCAGGGTGTTGGTCCAGGTGATGCCCCATCCGTCGCTCTTGCTCTGGCTGGCCGTGGTGCGCGTGTCGTTGTAGGAGTAGATGGAGAAGTGGTACATCGGGTTGAAGCTGCGGTAGTCGTTCGAGTCGTACTTCACGCCGAGCGTCGTGCGGAACTTCAGGTTCTTGATGAACTGGAACTCGGCGTAGGCGTTGGCCGTGAGGGTGACGTTCTTGGTCTTGTTGTGGTTGCTCACCATCATGGCTCCGTAGGGGTTGCCGTCGGCGTTGTACCAGGGGCTGTTGCTCGTGTCGTTGTAGGGCAGGCCGTAGAGCCCGTTGTCGCTGTAGACGGGGGCCAGGGGCGAGGTGCCGAAGGCCGAGCGCAGCGAGTTGTTGTACTGGTTGCCCACGCTGAGGCCGCGCTTCTTGTAGTAGATGGTGGAGACCTGCTCGCCCACCTTCAGGAAGTTGTCGATGATGTTGTACTCGGAGTTCACGCGGAAGTTGTAGCGGCTGTAGTAGCTCACGTCCTTGCCGCCGATGATGCCCTCCTGGTTCATGTATCCCATGCTGATGGCGTAGTTGCCCTTGTCGTTTCCTCCGGTGATGCCGAGGTTGTAGCTCTGGGTGGGCGCGTTGCTCTTGAACATCTGGTCCACCCAGTCGGTGTTGTACACCTTGCCCGTCTTCGGGTCGGTGATGCCCCAGGTGGTGACGTTGCCGTCGGCGTCGGTCTGCGAGTAGTAGCTCGGCCAGTCGTAGGCCGCGCCGCCCGAGTTGATGTTCTGCTCGTCCATGATGGCCATGTACTGCTCCGAGTTGAGCATGTCCACCTTGTGTATGGCGCTCTGCCAGCCCATGTAGGCGTCGAAGGAGACCACCGCCTTTCCGGCGCGCCCGCTCTTCGTGGTGACGAGCACCACGCCGTTGGCAGAGCGCGAGCCGTAGATGGCGGCCGAGGCGGCGTCCTTGAGCACGTCGATGCTCTCGATGTCGGAGGGGTTGAGCGTGGAGATGTCGCCGCGCACGCCGTCGATGATGTAGAGCGGCCCCGACGAGCCGACGGTGCCCACGCCGCGGATGTTCACCTTCAGCCCCTCACCGGGCTGTCCCGACTCCGAGATGATGGTCATGCCCGGCGTCTGTCCCTGCAGGGCCTGCAGGGGGTTGGTGGTGTTCAGCTTGGCCACGTCGTCGCCCTTCACCTGCAGGGTGGCGCCGGTGACGAGCTTCTTCTTCTGCACGCCGTAGCCGATGACCACGAGCTCGTCGAGCGTGTTGTTGTCCTCGGCGAGGGTGACGCTGATGTTGCTCTGGCTGCCCACCACCACCTCCTTGGGCTGCATGCCCACATAGGTGATGACGAGCGTGGCGCCGGGCTTCACGCTGAGCGTGAACTTGCCGTCGGCGTTGGTGACCGTGGCGTTCGTGGTGCCCTTCTCCTTGACCGACGCCCCTGCTATGGGCCCGAACGGATCAGACACCTGGCCGGAAATCCTCTTTGCCTGCTGCACCGCCTGCACCGCCTCGCTGGGCGAGACCGCAAGCGCCTGGGAGGGGTAGCTCAGCCCCAACGCCGTGCATGCTCCCATGAGCAGCATTGATTTTCTGAAATCTAGATTCATACTTGGGTATTTTTTCATTAAGGTTAAAAATACAGATTAGGTAGGAAGAATGGTTGTCTGCGCGTGTCCCGGCGGGGTGCCGGGGCGGGCTGACGGCTTCAGGTTGTATTCCACTTCATGGCTATTCTACGTTTATTTAGGTTATTTGATTGTTCCGAGCGGGTGGCGGCTTGCCCTCATTCATGGAGGCTTGCTCTACACCATGTGCAAAGTTAAAACAAATAATAGAATTAGAACGATACTTTTTTGCCTTATTCCGATACTATTTTTGTTTCTTTGCCTTTCATGCCACATTCCCCCAAGACGCCGGCGGGGTTTTCCTCTCGCCCGTCCGCGTGCTTGCGGCTGGAAATGGGCTCATGCCACGGCAGGGACAAGGGCGCGACGTCATCAGACCAAGGCTGGGGAACGGCCTTGCTTGGCGACGGCGCGACCACGCATGAAGCCATGCCGGGGCACGCGCGGGGGCAGTCCTTTGCCACATGCCGGGGCACGCGCGGGTGCGCAAGCGTCCTTCCGGCGGCGCGGCCCGGCGCAAGACCCGGCCACGGCGAGTGTGCCATCGCACGCTCGAAGGGGATGGTCGCCTTGTTCTCCATTCCATCGGTCGATGAATCATGTGGGCCATCGCACGCTCGAAGGGGATGGCCGCCTTGAATCAATAAAATATTTACATTTTTTCTCGCCCTTCGGAAAACCCGATTTATCAGAAAGCAAGGACATTCCGAGCTCCCGCGACATTTTGCGAACTTTCCTCCCCGGCTTGCTTACGGTTTTGTAAAGATGCGAGAAAAATAGGGGGTCAGTTCGAAGAACGGCCTTCTTCGGTC
>CAZVWX010000032.1:0-3840 GCA_964631105.1 uncultured Prevotella sp.
GGGCTCCTGCTGCACGAGCAGCTTGCCCGAGAACTCCTCGATCATGCCGCCCTTGCCGTCGGGCTCGACGAAGGCGTCGTGCTTCTCGGCGGTGCCCTCGGTGAGGGGCTGGAACCAGTGGGTGTAGTGGGTCACGCCCTGCTCCATGGCCCAGCATTTCATGCCCGAGGCCACGGCGTCGGCGATGGACCGGTCGAGGCGGGCCCCGCAGTCAATCACCTGGGTGAGCTTGTCGTAGACGTCGGCGGGCAGATACTTGTACATCTTCTGGCGGTTGAACACATACTTGCCGAAGTATTCCGACGGCCGTTCCGGAGGTGTGGGCACAGGAGCCGGACGCTTCTTGAAGGCCTCGGCCACCACCTCGAATCTTAGGTTTCCCATAAAAATTTCTCTTATTGTTTGTTTAAGTTTGCTTCAACTGTTCGGGGCGCCCCGCACGGGCGCGGGGGCTCACGTGGGGTGCTGGGGTTGCGGCGGGAGCTTGCTCCTCAGGCAGTGGCCCGCAGCGTAATATTCGTAGCCCGCAGCGTCGAGGCGGGCCTTGATGTCGCGGGGGTCTTCGCCGAAGGCATAGCAGAGCTCGTCGAGCGTGTCGAACTCGCCGTCGCGCAGGAGCATGTTGACGGCGCTGTAGAGGATGTTCACATCGTGGGGAAGGTGGTCCATGGGCGTTGCTTTAATCAAATGAAGTCGGCACCGAGGCAGGGCTAGCTCTCCAACTCGGTGTAGAGCACCTGCACCACCGTCTGGCCCACGGCCTTGAGCGTCTGCCGGTCGATGTGGTCCATGTCGTCGCTGACGGTGTGCCACGTCGGTCCGAAGCTGCTCTGCTGGCAGTCGGGATAGTAGGGGATGATGTCGATGGTGGGGATGGCCGCGTCGCGGTTCAGGGGGATGTGGTCGTCGGTGACGGCACCGCCGTCGCTCTTTGGGAAGAAGGAGGCGTAGCCCGCCTGGCGTGCGGCCCGCCACACCTTGTTGACAATCTGCGGCGCGTATTGCTGGCTCATCTGCTCTTGGTGGAAGCGTGCGCCCTGGCCGCCCACCATGTCGAGGAGGATGGCGTAGCGCGGGCCGTAGCCTTGGGGCAGGTGGCTGGCGAACCATTGTGCGCCGAGGGCCCACGAGTTGCCGTCGTCGGGGGCGTCGCTCCATTGCGGCGTGCCCCAGTCCTCGGCGTCGAAGCACACGAAGTCGACGCCCAGGCCGGGGGTGAGCGCTTGCTGCCGCCGGGCCTTGGCGCTGTGGAGCAGCCGCGCCACCTCGAGCATCACGGCCACGCCGCTGGCCCCGTCGTTGGCCGCCATCACGGGCTTGCGCCAGTTGGCGCTGTCGGGGTCGTTGTCGGCCCACGGGCGGCTGTCCCAATGGGCGCAGAGCATGACGCGCGTGGTGGCTGCGGGGTTCCACCGTGCCATGATGTTGGTGCTGTGGAGCGTGGTGCCGTCGTATCCCTTGAGGTCGGCCTGCTGGGTGCTCACCTCACATCCGTAGTCGCGGAAGCGGGCGACGATGTAGTCGAGGCAGCGCTCGTGGGCGGTGCTGTTCATCGTGCGGGGCCCGAAGCGGCATTGCGCCTCGCAGAAGGCCAGTGCGCTGTCGGCGTTGAAGGCCGGCCCCGCTGGCCGGGGCCGCCCGGCCGCGTCGGGGTCGGGGTCGGAAGCTGCCGGGCGGAGGCCGTAGAGGCAGACCCCCGCGGCGATGATGCCGGCCGACAGGCAGCCCAGGAGGATTTTCATCGGTTTCTTCATGCGTTAGAGTTTTCTTACGGATTGCACTTTTGCCATGACGCGGAGCCAGTTGCCGCCCCATATCTTCTCGATGTCGCGCAGCGAGAAGTCGTGGCGCATGAGCTGCAAGGTGAACTGCATGAGCTCGCTGGCGTCGGCAAGCCCCCTGACGCCGCCGTCGCCGTCGAAGTCGGTGCCCAGTCCGACGTGGTCGACGCCCATCACGTCGATGGCGTGGCGCAGGTGGGCGATGGCGTCGAGGATGGTGGCCTCGCCCTGCTGGCGCAGGAATCCGTGGTAGAGCGTGATGTGGGCCACGCCGCCGTGGTCGGCCAGCGCGCGCATCTGGTCGTCGGTGAGGTTGCGCGGCACGTCGCAGAGCGCACGGCAGTTGCTGTGGCTGCACACGATGGGGGACTTCGAGATGTCGAGGGCGTCGTAGAAGCTCTTTTCGGCCGCGTGGCTCAGGTCCACCATGATGCCCAGGCGGTTCATCTCGGCAATGACCTTGGCGCCGTAGTCGCTCACGCCGTTGTGGGTGTTGCATCCGCGCGCGCTGTCGCAGATGTCGTTGTCGCCGTTGTGGCAGAGCGTGATATAGACCACGCCGCGCTGGGCGAAGTGCTTCACGTTGGCCAGGTTGTGGTTCAGGGCGAGCCCGTTCTCTATGCCGAGCATGATGCTCTTGCGCCCGTTGCGCTTGTCCTCGTAGAGGTCGCGCGGCGTGCGTGCGATGCTCAGGCAGGTGCTTTGCTGGTTGACGATTTGCTCAATCTTGTCGAAGATGAGGTCGGCGTAGGCCGTGGGCGATATGGAAGGCACGTCGGCCTTGAGCGTGGGGTATCGGGAGACGAGCTCGGGGTTGTTGGCGGCGATGCCGCGCAGGTCGATTTTGCTGGAGAAGGTCTCGCCGAGGGCGGGTTGCGGCAGATAGGCCACCATGGTGACGGCGCTGGTGCGCCCGTCGGTCATCTTGTGCAGGTCGTAGAGGATGCGGGGGTCGCGCCGGGCGAAGTCGACTCCCTGCGGGAAGAACATGGGCGTGTCGCAATGGGTGTCGAGGGTGAGCACCCTGTGGTGGATGAGCTTGGCCTCGTGGAACTCGCGCGCCGCCCCGGCAATCCACTGGAAGAGCTTCAGTCCGTCGCCGGCAAGCCATTCGGGGTGCCACTGCACGCCCATGATTTGCTTGTATTCGTTCGACTCGACGGCCTCCACCACGCCGTCGGCGGCCTTGGCGGTGACGCGCAGCCGCTTGCCGGGGTCGCCCACCGCCTGGTGGTGGAACGAGTTGACCACGAGGCGCTGGTCGTGGTAGATGTTGTAGAGCATGGAATCCTTGGCCACGCTCACCGAGTGGGTGGGCTCCTCGCGGTCGGCGTCCTGGTCGTGGCGGATGAGCCCCGGCGTGTCGCCGATGTCCTGCCTGATGGAGCCGCCCAGGGCGAGGGCCAGCGTCTGCACGCCCCGGCAGATGCCGAGGATGGGCATCTGCCTGTTGTAGGCCAGCCGGGTGACGAGCAGTTCGGGCAGGTCGCGCCGACGGTTGATGTGGTGGAGCCGTGTCGACGGCTCCTCGCCGCACCAGAGCGGGTTGATGTCGCCCCCGCCGGTGAGGATGCGCCCGTCGATGCGGTCGAGCGTGCTCACGATGACATCGGGGCTTGCCTCCGGCGGGATGATGACTGGCGTGGCCCCGGCTCTGACCAGCTGCTCGCAGTAGGCCGTGCGCAGGGAGATGTCGATGCCGGAACTGTCGGCCGTCAGCCCGACCAGGGGCTGTGGCTTCCCCTCGGGATAGTGTGAATAGATGTCGTCGAGGTGCGCGTCCAAACGAAACGATTCCATGGCTTGATGGCGTAAGCGGGAGGCTACTTGTCGTTCTCCAGGTGGACGGGAATCTCGCGCTTGATGCTCTGCTCCAGCGAGATGAGCGTCTCGGTGGAGACCACGCCCGGAATGCTCTGCAGGCGGTTGTTGAGCAGGTCCATGAGCTGTTCGTTGTCGCGGGCGTAGAGTTTGATGAGCATGGTGTAGGGGCCCGTGGTGAAGTGGCATTCCACAATCTCGGGAATGTTGATCAGCCGTTCCACCACCTTTTTATACA
>CAZVWX010000032.1:3850-9727 GCA_964631105.1 uncultured Prevotella sp.
GCTCCAGGTTGAGCCCCACGTAGGTGCAGGTACTGTAGCCGAGCGCCTTCGGGTTCACGTCGAACCCACTGCCGGTGATTGTGCCTCCGTCCACCATGTGCTGCACGCGTTGGTGGATGGCTGCGCGTGAGACTCCGCATTCGGCGGCCACATCCTTGAACGGGATGCGCGCGTTCTTGCTCAGAATGCTCAGAATCTTTCTGTCGAGATTGTCTATCTTATCCATTTTCTGCTGGTTAATATATTGTTTTCAACGCACAAAAGTAGGAAAAAAACTCGAACGAGCCAACATTTTGCGCGAAAATGTTGCCGTTGCCGTTCATTTTGTCAGTTTCCGCCCCGCTCTCCCGCCTTCCGTCTCCAGTCCCGCCGCCTTTCCCGACGGCCCGCCGCGGCCATGGACGATTCCCGGCAAACGGGAAAAACAATGTCATTTTTATTTTGTTTTTTCCATGCTTTCCCTTAACTTTGTACGCAAAAAGTATTCAAGCATGAAATCAGCCCGGTTATTCCATATCCTTTTTCTCTTGCTCGCGCTCACGCCGGCGGCCTTGGCACAGCCCTATTGCAGCGTGCGGACGTTCAACATCCGTGACGGCCTGGCGGCCAACATCATCTCGAACCTCGGCCAGACGCCCGACGACATGATGTGGTTTGCCACGTGGAACGGCCTTTGCTGCTTCGACGGGTACAAGTTCACCACATTCCGCGACATTCCCGGCAAGACCGAGGTGCTCTCCACCAACCGGATGCTGAAGCTGGGGGCGACGACCGAGGGCAACCTGTGGTGCATCACCTACGACCGCAGGCTCGACTTCTTCGACGCGCGGCGGTGCGAGTTCGTCGACAAGACGGCCATGCTTGAGAGGAAATACCCCGGCGTGAAGTTCACCTTCCGATACATCAACTCGCTGGCCAACGGCGTCACGTGGGCCATCACCGACGACAAGAGCCCTGTTGGCGTGCGCTTCGACGACCGGACGAAGCGCGACGACGACGTGCAGATGCTGCGCGGCAAGGACATCACGGGCGTGCGCCTCGACAACGACTCCACCGAATGGGTGTTCAGCCGGCAGGGCACGTTCCAATGGGGCGGCAAGGTGCGGAGCCCCCGGCCCTACTCCATGATGAACCAGGTGGGGCAGAAGGTGTTCTTCGCCACCGGCGACGGGCGGCTGGGATGCTACCAGAAGGGATGGCGGACGATTGCCGACGTGGACATGCCCGCCGATGTGGACAGCATCACCTGCCTGCAACGGCTGGGCGACCATGAGCTCGCCATCGGCACCGACAAGGGCATTGTGGTGTGCAACACGGCAACACTGGGCATGACGCGCCTCTCCGTGCAGCACCCGGGGCAGCCCTCCCCCCACGTGAGCTACATCTTCGTGGACAGCCGGAAGCGCATCTGGGCGCTCACAGGCGGCAGCGGCATCATCCTGATTGACCGGGCACAGGGCACCACGTCGTGGCTCACGGCACAGGCCGCGTCGCCCACCGAGCGCACCATAAGCCTGACACCCTTCATCTACGAGGACAAGAACCACACCCTGTGGATGGTGCCCGCCGACGGAACCTTCGCCTACTACGACGAGAGCGGACAGAGGCTCGTGCCCTACATGCTCAGGTCGACGGGATTCACCTATGCCAACCTTCCGCAAATCAAGAAATACTTCATCGACGCACAAGGCAACCTCTGGTTCGGCGGGCAGCACGACCTGACGGTGGTGAACTTCAAGTTCCGCAGAATCAACCTCGTGCCTCTGCAGCGCGACGCCGAGGTGAGAGCCGTCGCCTTCGACCGCACGGGCCGCCTCTGGGTGGGCGACAACCGGCCGTGCCTGAGCCTGTGGGGCGACGACGGCCGCTGCCTGGGATTCATGGACGGCGAGGGGCAGACGCACCCGGGCGTGACGCCCTTTCCCGCCAGGCCCTACGGCATCACCGAGGACCGGCGGGGCCGCATGTGGATAGCCACCAAGGGCGGTGGCGTCTTCGTCTACGACCACGGCCAGATGGCCCACTACCGGCACGACCCCGCCAACCCCTACTCGCTGAGCCACGACGACGTGTACGACATACGCGAGGACCACCGCGGGCGCATCTGGGTGGCCACCTTCGGCGGAGGCCTCAACCTCTACGACGAGCGGCGGGCCGGGTTCCTCAACAAGAACAACACGCCCTCGCTCGACATGGGCGGAAGCTTCCTGAAGGTGAGGCGCATCACCGACAACGGGCGGGGCGTGATGCTCTTCTCGACCAGCGACGGGCTCCTGACCTGCCCGGAGACGACGGCCGACGTGGGCAAGCTGAGGTTCTTCAGCACCACCCACGTCCGGGGCAACCCCTCGTCGCTGGCCGCAAGCGACGTGCTGCAGACCTTCGTGTCGCGCAAGGACACCGTCTACGTGATGACGCTGGGCGGCGGCTTCCAGAAGGTGGTGTCTGACAATCTGCTGGCCGACAGCCTGCGCCTGCAGCGCATTCCCGTCGACAACACGCCGGAGGGCGCGTTCCAGTCGATGGCCGAGGACCGGCAGGGGCGGCTGTGGCTCGTCAGGGAGAACACGCTCGACATGTACGACCCCGCCAAGGGGCAGCTCCTGAGCTACGGCGACAACGAGCTGGAGGAGCGCATCGAGTTCAGCGAGGCCCGCCCGGCCTACGACCCGCGCACCGACCGCATGGCCATGGGCTATGTGGGCGGGTTCATCAGCTTCGCCCCGCGCCGGCTGAAGAAGAGCTCCTACAAACCGAAAATCGCCTTCGTCAGCGTGCAGTACCAGGGCGAGGACGAGGCGCACGCCATCCTGAAGGCCGGCGAGCTCGACGTGCCCTCTGACAAGCGCAACCTCACCATCACCTTCGCCGCACTCGACTATGCCAGCAACGAGCTCATACGCTACGCCTACAAGCTGGAGGGCGTCGACAAGAAGTGGAACTATGTGGGCGCGGCCCACAGCGCGTCGTTCAACGACCTGCCCCACGGGCGCCACCGCCTGCTCGTGAGGAGCACCAACAGCGACGGCGTGTGGATGGACAACCAGACGGCGCTCAGCATCTACGCCCACCCCACCTTCTGGGAGTCGGCGTGGGGATGGATGCTCTACATCCTCGTGGGGTGCGCCATCGTCTATGTGGCCGTGTACATCAGCAACCTGCAGCGGCGCAACAAGATGGAGAAGGAGATGAACGAGATGAAGACCAGCTTCTTCACCAACATCGGCCACAAGCTGCGCACGCCCCTCACCCTCATCGGCGGGCCCGTAACGGAGGTGCTCCGCCGCGGCCGCCTCGACAGCGACGACCGCGCGAGCCTGGAGATGGTGCAGCGCAACAGCAGGAGCATGCTCGAGCTGGTGAACAACATGCTGAGGTACAACAAGGACGACAAGAACTTCATCGTCGACGACGAGAACGCGCCGGTGTTCGCCCGGCAGGCGGAGGACGACGCCACCGACGACGCCCCGGCGGACGGCGCACGGAAGGACATCACCATCCTCGTGGTCGAGGACAACGACGACCTGCGCTCCTTCCTGACACACATCCTAAAGTCCGACTACAACGTCATCACCGCCCCAAACGGCAAGGTGGGGCTGGAGCGGGCCACCGCCGACATGCCCGACTTCATCATCTCCGACGTGATGATGCCCGAGATGGACGGCCTCACCATGATTCACCACATCAAGGACAACAAGGACACGTGCCACATCCCCATCATCGTGCTCTCGGCCAAGGCCTCGCTCGGCGACCGGCTGCTGGGGCTGAAGGAGGGCGTCGACGACTACATCACCAAGCCCTTCAGCGCCATCTATCTGAAGCAGCGCGTTGAGAACATCATCTCGCAGCGGCACGCCTTGCAGCAAACTTATCTCGAGCAAATCAAGATAGACGAGGGGCAGGAGAACTTCAAGATTCAAAGCCCGGAAATTGTGGACGCCGACAAGGAGATGATGGAGAAGCTCATGAGCTATCTGGAGGCGCACATCGGCGACACCGAGCTGAAGGTGGAGGACCTGGCCGCCACGGTGAACCTCGGCCGCACGGTGTTCTACGGCAAGATGAAGAGCATCGTCGGCATGGCCCCCGTCGACTTCGTGCGCCACATCCGCATGCAGCGGGCCGAGGAGCTCGTCACCAAGAGCAAGCTCACCTTCTCGCAGATAGCCTACAGCGTGGGCTATTCCGACCCGAAGTATTTCTCGAAATGCTTCAAGAAGGAGACTGGGATGACGCCTTCGGAGTACCGGCAAATCCATCGCCGTTGACGGTGACGTCGTCGAAGACCACCGCCTCGGCGGCCGCGGCCTTGTTCACCTCGGGCGCGGCCACGCCGCCGAAGTCGCACTTGCGGAAGCTGATGGCGCGCGCCCAGCCCTTGCCCTCGGGGCCGTCCACAAGGAGCACGTAGCGGCTCTTGCCGCTCGTCACCCCCTCGATGCTGATGTCGTGGAACGACGGGGCGTAGGGACCCTCGTGGGTGTGCCAGTAGTACAACTCTATGCCGACGATGGCCAGCGACACCTCGCCCACCTCCACGTTGCGCACGTACACGTCAGACACCTCGCCGCCGCGCACGGGGTTCGACTTGATGCGGAGCATGCGGCCCAGCTCGGGCGAGTCCATCTGGCAGTCCTCCATCCACACCTTGCGGCACCCGCCGGTAATCTCGCTGCCGATGGCCATGCCGGCGTGGCCGTCCTTCATGCGGCAGCGCCTCACGATGATGTTCTCGCTGGGCAGGTTCCATCGGCGCCCGTCGGCGTCCTTCCCGCTCTTGATGGCGATGCAGTCGTCGCCCGTGTCGAAAGTGCAGTCCTCGATGAGCACGTTGCGGCACGACTCCGGGTCGCAGCCGTCGTTGTTGTGGCCGTGGCTGATGAGGCGCAGGCCGCGCACGGTGACGTTGTCGCAGAGCAGCGGGTGGATGAGCCAGAACGGCGAGCGGTTCACCTCGAAGCCCTCCAGGAGCACGCGGCTGCACTTGTAGAAGTTGATGAACTGCGGGCGCAGGCTCCTCGCCCCCTCGAAGCGCCGCTGGTCTACGGGCGTCTGCCGTTCCAGGGCCAGGTTGAGCTCGTATTTCTCACTTGCCTTCTTCCCCGTGGAGTCGCGCCGCTCGGTGTACTCCTTCGAGAACCAGTTGTCAGCGGTGGCCTGGCCGTCGAGCGTGCCCTTGCCCGTCACGGCAATGTCGTGCTCGCCGTAGGCGTAGATGAGCGGCGAGACGTTCCAGCAGTCGATGCCCTCGATGCGGGTCAGCACGATGGGGAACTGGCGGTAGTCGGTGATGAAGCGCAGGCGGGTGTTGTCGCTCAGGTGGAGCTCCACGCCCGACCGCAGGCGTATGGGGCCGGTGAGGAAGTCGCCGTCGGGCACCACCACGCGGCCGCCGCCGCGGGCCGAGCATTCGGCTATGGCCTTGTTGATGGCCTCGGTGTAGAGGCTGTCGCCGGGCTTGTGGTAGTCGGTGACGGTCAGCGTGCGCTTGGCGATGACGGGGGTCTGGATGCTCTTGAGCACCCGCTTCATCTCGCTCCAGGGGCGTGCCGCCAGGGCGCAGGGCACGAGCAGGGCCAGCAGGAGGCCGCAGAGTCTTGTTCTGGTTTGCATGGTTGGGTTTCTTGGGTCTTTGTTGCCATGCAAAGTTACGCCTTCGCGGCTTCCGTCGGGTGCAAATTCGTCCTGTTTTTGGGGAAAAATGTTTCGCCCCGCCGGAATGGCTCAAAAAAGCCACCGCTTGTCCCGCCGCCCCCACCCCCCTTGGCCCCCCGCCGCGCGGCCCGCCCCCCGCCCCCCCCAGCGAGGAGGGGGGGGGCCGCCCCGCCTGTAAAACGGCTTCAGCCTTCAGACTGCCGCCGGGCTGAAAAAGTTCCA
>CAZVWX010000033.1:0-9632 GCA_964631105.1 uncultured Prevotella sp.
GATGAGGTAGGGATTGATGTGGCTGGCCGTGATGGTCTGCCCGTTGTCGAAGATTTGCTTGCCGGGGCTGTCCGCGCACGAGAAGCCGATGATGACGCAGTGCACGTGCGCCTTCAGCGAGGCCTCGCTGTCCCATCTGAACGTGCGGTGGGCGAAGTTGATGGTGACGCCCTTCCGCATGAGCGGCGCCCAGAGGTTGGCCACCTGCTCGCCCTGCGTGATGCTGTTGGTGGAGACCAGCGCCACCCGGGTCGTCGTGCCCTGTATCAAGTCGACGGCCTTCTTGTACCATGCGCCCACATAGTCGATGTTGCCGAGGTTCTTCCACTTCTTGCCAAAGACGTGCAGCATGTCGGCCTTCTGGCCGGCCGACATCAGCCGCGCCCCCACAAACGGCGGGTTGCCGATGATGTAGTCGTAGTCGACGTGCCGCCTCTCCGGCTGCTTCGGCCCCGCCCCAAAGTCGGAGGTGATGAGGTTTATCTCGTCATAGTCGGCAACAGGCTCGCTTGCCACGTCTCCCTTCGGCTCGAGGATGACGTAGGTCTTCTTCGCATGGATGGTGGGGATGCCGGCGGGGCGCGTCACGACGCCCCACTCCATCCTGAGCGCGTTGCCCTCGCGGATGTTGGCGTAGCTCCGCAGCGGCAGGAAGTCGATGTCGTGGTGGATGATGCGCTCCGTCTCCGCCATCATCTGGCTCTCCGAAATCCAGAGGGCCGTGGTGGCCACGGTGACGGCGAAGTCGTTGACCTCGATGCCATAGAACTGGTTGATGCTCACCTTGATGGGATTCTCGAAGGCCGACAACGGCTCGATGCTGTAGATGGCCTTGATGACCTCGTTCTCCAGGCGGCGCAAGGAGATGTAGCTCTCGGTGAGGAAGTTGCCCGAGCCGCAGGCCGGGTCGAGGAAGGTGAGCCCCGCGAGCTTGTCCTGGAAGGCGTGGAGCTTCCTGGCCCTTGTCTTCAGCACCGGCTCGTCCATCGCCCTGCCGAACTCGTCGCGCAGGTCGTCCATGAAGAGCGGGTCGATGGCCTTGTGGATGTTCTCAATGCTGGTGTAGTGCATGCCGCCCTTGCGGCGCGTCTCGGGGTTGAGCGTGCTCTCGAACACGCCGCCGAAGATAGTGGGCGAGATTTGCGACCAGTCGAAGTCCAAGGAGGCGTGCAGCAGCAGGGCGGCGCGTATCTCGTCGGTGAAGGGAGGAATGTCGATGGTCTCGGCGAAGAGTCCGCCGTTGGTGTAGGGAAAGGCGGCCAGGTCGGTGCGCAGGTACTTGCTGCGCCGCTCCCGTGGCGTGTTGAGCGTGTCGAAGAGGCGCAGCAGTGCGTCGCGCATGGCCGTGGCGTCGTATTGCGCCATGTAGTCGTGGAACATGTCGTGGCGGCCGAACAGGCCCGCGTCCTCGGCGTAGAGGCAGAACACGAGCCGCACGCAGAGAATGTTCAGATAGCGCGGCGACCGCGGGTCGCCCATGTCGTACTGCTTGACAAGCGCGTCGTAGAGCCGGCCGACGAGCTCGCCCGCCTTCATCGATACCTCCATCTCCTTCTTGATGTGCTCGTTGCCGGTGTCGACGAGGAAATGCAGGCGGTAGTAGTCGGTGGCGAGGTCTTTGAGCAGGATGCGCTGCGGCTCGCCGTCGGGGGTCTCCATGTCGTAGACGTCGAACTCGGCGAAGTTGCACGTCACAATCCAGCGCGGGCGCTGCGAGTAGGGCAGGGCCGCCGCATAGCGCCGCGCCTGCTGGAAGGGCGTGAGCATGAGGCCGCCGCTCTGGCGGATGGGCTTGCGCAGGTCGTTGCCGAGCGACTTCTGCTCTATCATCACGTGGGTGGCGGGCAGCATCACGTCGATGAAGGAGGTGGCGTCGAGGCGCACGCGATCCTCGAACTCGGCAAACTCGGTCGGCCTCTCCACGCCATAGACATTCTCGAGCAGGTCGAGCCAGAACCGCTGGCTCTCGCCCTTCTCGTAGCCCTTGCCCTGCCATCGCCTGGCGAACTGGGCCGCGGCCTCCCGTTGTTGTCTCTCTGTGTTCATCGGCTTCCTTCTTGGTCTGTCGGCAAAGTTAAGCAAAATAATCGGCAACACCAAGCGGATTCACGGCTTTCTGGGGCCGGGGCGTGGCGTGCGCGGCGCTTCTCACTTCACCCGGTGATGGTCGAGGAAGTCCTGGAAGGTGCTCTGGTAGCCGTTGAAGACGTTGATGTCGACGGTGCCGTGTATGCCGCCCACGCGTCCGTCGGGGGCGAGCTGCCAGATGGCCAGGCGGATGTCGGGCTTGTACTCGCCGTAGCGGGCTATCCACACCTGGTAGTCGCGCTTGATGTCGGGGGCGGCGGGCAGCCAGCGGTTGACGAACTGCTGGCTGACGTAGAGGATGGGGCGCGTGCCCGTGGCCTGCTCCACGAGGCGCAGCCAGAGGCGCACGCGGCTCCACAACTCGCCCGCGCCGCCAATCTTCCTCACCTGCGAGGGCAGGGGCTCCAGGTCGAGCACGGGCGGGAAGTCGCCTTTCCTGAAGTTCGACTTCTTCAGGAAGTGCCGGGCCTGCAGCGAGGCCTTCGACCGGATGGAGAAGAAGTGGTAGCTGCCCACGTGGATGCCTGCGGCGCGCGCGGCGCGGTAGTCGGCCTGGTAGTAGGGGTTGGTGACGGTGACGCCCTCGGTCGACTTGATGTAGCAGAAGGCCACGGGATAGTCCACCTGTCCGCTCACGTGCTTGCGGCTGATGCTCCCCAGGTGGGTGATGCGCACGCGCTTCCAGTCGATGGCATAGTGGCGGCGGCCCTTGCCGTGCTGGTATTTGGAGATGTCGATGCCATAGATGCGGTTGGCGTTGTACTGCACGCGCTCGCCCTGGTAGACGTCGTGGCGCCATTCGCCGGCACGCATCTTCCGCCGGAACGACACCTGGAAGCCGAAGCCCGACCGCATGCCGTTCTGCCAGAAGCCCTCATAGTAGAACTTGCCGCGGGCGTAGAGGCGGCCGTGTCCCGAGGCGCGGCCGTGGCGGTCCATCTCGCCCGTGTAGACGCCGGTGGAGTCGATGCGCGTGCCGCCGGCCAGGGTGTCGCCGCGCCATATGCCGGAGACCACGCTGCCGCCCATGCGGCGCAGCAGTCCGTGGTCGTCGGAGTTGGGGCGTGGCCGCGGCAGGGCCGTGAAGAGGGTGTCGCGGCTCAGGGCGCGCTGGCCCCGTGCGCCGTAGCGGGCGATGTAGGTGGCGGGCTGGATGGTGGTGAAGTATCGCTTGCGCCGCAGGGGCGTGACGCCGTCGGGCGTCGACGCGCTGTCGCTCTGGTAGAGGCGGCGGTGGCGGCGCAGCCGGCGGGTGGGGTGGCAGGCCAGGGTGTGCAGGCGCAGGCTGTCGTCGGTGTAGTAGGCGCGGCAGCGCTCGCGCCGTGCCAGGGTGAGCTTCTGCTTCGCGCCGAGCGAGCTGAGCACCTTCACCTCGCGGCTGAGGCTGTCCACCTGGGCCGACACGCGGCGGGCGAAGCCGTAGACCATGTCGTAGCCTTCGTCCTGCACGCCGTGTACGCGCAGGTAGTATTGCAGCTCGTCGGACACGTCGCGCAGGCTGTCGAGGCGCAGGGCGAGGCTGTCGCGCCGGTGGGCCACGAGGCTCCGCACGCTGTCGGGGGCTAGGCGCGGCGTGGCGCGGCGGCTCACGTCGTCGGCAATGAGGAGGCCGAAGCACGAGGGCAGGGCCGACACGTGGTTGACCCACGCGGCGCGCACGTAGGTGGTGTCGAAGCCGAAGTGGAGCACGGGCCGGCCGTCGGCCATCAGCTCGTCGTAGGCTGACAGCTCGATGAGGGCGGCGGCGCGTTGCCTCGATTCCGCCGGCTGGGGGCGGTGGTACCACGCCATCAGCAGCATGGCGGCCGCCACGGCGGCGAGAATCGCGGCCAGCCGGCGCCTAGCCTTGGGCGGAAGAGTCGGTTTTCTCATCTTTCATTTTCCTTTCCAAATGCTTGTAGAGCCCGATGAAGGCCGGAATGAGAAACAGGTCGGCGCAGCACCAGGCCGTGGGGTCGCCGTAGCACACGCCCAGGAACCCCAGCGCGGGCACCAGCCAGAGGCTCACGCCGCACCGGGCCACCATCTCCATCACGCCGCTCATCATGCTCAGGTTGCTGTAGCCCAGGCCCTGGATGGAGTAGCGGAAGATGGTGAGGAGCCCCAGCGCGGGGTAGAAATAGTTGGAGATGCGCATGAACATGGCGGCGTTGGCGACGACGGCCTGCTCGCCCGAGCTCACGAAGAGCTCCATCATCTCGTCGGCAAGGGGGTAGATGACGGCGAGCGTGACCAGGAAGTAGGCCGCCATGACCTTGATGGCCGAGCGTATGCCCGCGGCCACGCGGTCGAGGCGGCGGGCGCCGATGTTTTGTCCGCAATAGGTGGCCATGGCCACGCCGATGTTCTCGAACACGCAGGTGAACAGATACTTGATGCGCATGCTGGCCGTGAAGGCGGCCACATAGACCGTGCCGAGGGCGTTGTTGGCGCTCTGGAGCATGATGATGCCGATGCCGGTGATGGAGAATTGCAGCCCCATGGGCACGCCGTTGTTGAGCAGGATGGAGACGCGCTTGTTGTCGAAGCGCCGCTCCTCGCCGCGGGGGATGAGCAGGGGCATGCGCCGCCGGATGTAGGCCAGGCAGAGCAGGGCCGAGAAGGCTTGCGAGAGCAGCGTGGCCCATCCCGCCCCAGCCACGCCCCAGCCGAGCAGGAGGATGAGCAGCACGTCGAGCACGATGTTCAGCAGCGACGAGAAGATGAGGAAGAAGAAGGGCTGGCGGCTGTTGCCCAGGGCGCGGATGAAGCCCGAGAGCAGGTTGTAGGCCAGCGTGAAGGGGATGGCCATGAACTGCAGGAAGAGGAACACCCACGCCTCGTGGAAGATGTCGGCCGGCGTATTGACCAGGCGGAGCACCTTGGCGCAGAGCATCGCGCTGAGCAGCGTGATGACGACGGCGAAGACGACGGCGATGCGCACGGCGTTGCTCACGTAGGAGCGCATCTTGGCCAGGTCCTTGGCTCCGAAGGCTTGCGCGATGGGGATGGCGAAGCCGGCGCACGCGCCGTTGCAGAAGCCCATGATGAGGAACATGATGCTGCTCGACGCGCCGACGGCGGCCAGCGCCCCCACGCCAATCCAGCGGCCGACGATGGCGGCGTCGATGATGAGGTACATCTGCTGGAGGATGTAGCCCAGAATCAAAGGCAGGGCGAACCGCACGATGTCGCGTGTGGGCGACCCTACGGTCATATCGTTTACATGAGCCATTTTCCTTGATGCTCCTTTCTTCTTTTGTGGGGGCGGCGTTCCGCCTTCATGCTTCCGGCGTGTTCCCTTGGTGCTTTCCGCGTGTTCCCTTGGTGCTTTCCGCGTGTCGTCGCCTTTCGTGCTTCCGGCGCGGCTAGGCCTGGCCGTTTCCCATGGCGCGGATGGCGTCCATCTTGGTCTGGCGGTCGAAGGAGAACTCCGTGCCCCCGGCTTCGAGCAGGTCGAAGAGCGCGTAGGCCTTGTCGAGCAGCTGGTCGCGGTCGGGCTTCGAGGCCCATTGGGCTTCGGCATAGTAGAGCTCGGCCAGCATCTCCGCCTTGGCACGCCGCTGCTCGGCGGGAATGCCCGCCACGGCCTTCAGCAGGTCGGCCTTCGTGCAGACGTGATAGAAGGCATAGGGGCCCACGTACTGCTCGTAGAGCTTTTTGATTTCGGCCTGCCGCGTGGTGGCCTCCTTCTTCTCCAGCATGCGCTGCAAGGCCGCCATGAACTCTTGCAGCAGCCGCATGATGTAGTCGCGTTGTAGCATATTTTTTCTCTCTTGTTTTCTCGTTTGGTCTTTTTCTTTGTCTCGTTCAGTCTTCCCCGTTGTCACGAGCGGCCTTCCCCGCGGCCTCGCCGGCCTCGTTTTGCGTGTACTCCCACAGCCGCCGGTAGAAGGGATGGCGTGTGAGCGTAGCCCGGTCGCCGAGGATAATCAGCTTCATGCGGGCCCGCGTGATGGCCACGTTCATCCGCCTGAGGTCGCGCAGGAATCCAATCTGCCCCTCGCCGTTGGCCCTCACCATGGAGATGAGGATGACGTCGCGCTCCTGTCCCTGGAATCCGTCGACGGTGTTCACCGTGACGAGGTGGCGGTAGGGCTTGAAGAAGGCTTCGCGGCGGAGCATGCGGCGCAGCAGCTGCACCTGTGCGCGGTAGGGCGAGATGACGCCCACGTCGATGCGCTCGTCCAGGATGCGCTGCTTGCCAATCTTCTCGAAGTACTGGCGCAGGGTGGCGAGGGTGAACTCGGCCTCGCCCCTGTTGATGCGTCCGTAGGTTTCGCCCACGAACTCCTCGTGCCCGATGTCGCCGTGGGTGTCAATCCACACCATGGGGTTGTCGTAGTCGAGTATGCCGCGGTGCTTGATTTGCGGTGCGCTCTCCACCTGGCCGTGGTAGAACCAGTCGCTGGAGAAGCGCATGATTTGCTCGTTCATGCGGTATTGCACGCGCAGGAGCGTCACCACCTCGGGCTTGTTCTCCACGATGCGCTCCATGAGCGTCTTGTCGAGCCCCGCATGCAGTGCGGCGAGGCTCTTCACCGTGGGCGGCAGCTGGCAGTGGTCGCCGGCCAGGACGACGCGGCCGGCCCGCCGGATGGCAATCCAGCAGGCGGCTTCGAGGGCCTGGGCGGCCTCGTCGATGAAGAGCGTGCCGAACTTCTGCCCCTCCAGGAGGCGGTTGGCCGACCCCACGAGGGTGCTCGCCACGACGCGCGCCTCGCCGAAGAGCTGCGCGTTGATGCGGATTTCCAACTCGGTGGCGCGGCTCTTCAGCCTTTCCAGCTTCTGGTGGCCGCCTGCGCCGCGCCGCCCGCGCCGCAGCTCGCGTATGGCCTTGCGTATGGCCCACAGCTGCGGGTAGTCGGGATGGGCCTCGAAGCGCCGCTCGTAGGTGAAGGCGAGCATCTTGTCGTTCACCCGCGTGGGATTGCCGATGCGCAGCACGTTGACGCCCCGGTCGACGAGGCGTTCCGAAATCCAGTCGACGGCCATGTTGCTCTGTGCGCACACCAGCACCTGGCTCTCGCGCATGAGCGTCTCGTTGATGGCCTCGACGAGGGTGGTGGTCTTGCCCGTGCCGGGCGGGCCGTGCACCACGGCCACGTCCTTGGCCCGCAGCACCTCGTTCACGGCCCGCTCCTGGGTGGGGTTGAGCCACGGGAAGCGCATGGGCTCGAACGAGAAGGTCTGTGCCTTGCGGCGGGAATAGAACAGGTCGCGCAGGTAGGCCAGGCGCCCCGTGGTGGCCCCCATCACCCGGTCTAGGGCGTCGAACATGAGCCGGTAGCTGGTTTCGTCGAAGAAGAGCTGCACGCCCACGGGATTGGCGCAGCCCTGCACGTCGATGGCGTGGCCGTCGGGCACGGCCACCACCATGCGGTCGCCGTCGACGAAGCTCACCTGGGCCGTGAAGGGAAAGTAGCTCACGGCGGGCTCCTTCCCGCCGGCCACGGGCTTCAGCTGGAAGAAGGCCACGGGGCGGCCGAACTCGAAGTTGTGCTCCACGTCGGCGTCGCCGGTGCGGAACACCTCGAGCACCGTCTGGTTGAGCGAGTTGTAGTAGCTCTTGCCCACGCGCACGGGGAACCACGCGTCGCCCCGCTTCACCTTCCGGCCGATGCCCATCGTCTGGGTCTGCTTGCGGAAGGCCTCTTTCTCGGCGTAGTACTCCATCTGCAGGAGCAGCTTTTGCCGGCGCAAGGCTTGGATGGGTGTTTCCTGACTCATATTCGGGTGCAAAGATAATGAAAAAAAACAAGAAAAGCGGGTTCCCATTGCTGGAAAACCGCTTCTTATGCAGACCTTTTTACGGTCGGTTCCTTTTCTTAATACTTCTCGATACTCCTATCCACAATCAGATAAGTAATACCCATTGCGGCACAAATCAGTGCCATTGTCATCAGTGTCATCTTTTTACCCTTTCTTTTTTAAGTTATACTGATAGTTATCCTGTCCGGAGTGCCCTCGCGGGTTCGCTTCGAGCGGCTTGCATGGCCTGTCGGCTGTTGGCTTGCCGCCTCTCGGTTTTCCTCCGGTGCTGCAAAGATAGGGGCAAAAAAGAAACCAGTCAAGCCCTGCCGACTGGTTTCTGCATGTTTTCCGGCTTTTCTTGATTTACGTCAATCAAGCCTTTCAAGGTTGCCTTCGACTGTCAATTTGTCACTTTGCGGATTCCAACTGGTTGTTTCCCAGCACCTTGCGATTGCTTGAAAGTGCCTTTATGGCACGCTTCATCGCACTTGCTTCTTGGCGCGGTAGGGCGGAATGTCGTCGTCGGGGTGGTAGATGGCCACCAGGGTGACGTCGAAGACCAGCGTGGAGTAGGCCGGGATGGAGCTTTGTGCCGTCGAGCCATAGCCCAGCTGGTAGGGGATGTAGATTTTCCAGCGGTCGCCCTGGTGCATCTGCAAGAGCGCCGTGGTGAACCCGTCGACGAGCGTGGCCGGCTGGAACATCACGGGCAGGGCCGTGAGCGCGTTGTAGTCGCCCGAGAACGACTGGTCGAACACGGTGCCGAGCTCGTCGTCGTCGGTGCTGGCGACGGTGTTCGACCGTATCAGGTAGCCCCGGTAGTTCACATAGACGGAGTCGGTGTAGAGGGGAGCTATCGTGCCCGGGCCCTGCTCGATGACCTTGGCCACGACGTAGCTCTCCGGCTCGGTGCGCACGCTGTCGTTGTAGGACCAGTTGTGCAGCACCTTCCAGCTGGTGTCGCCCGCGGCGATGGCCGCCTGCGCCTGTTGGTACTTGCTGGCAAAGAAGGCCGTGTTGCGTGCCTGCCAGTCGGTGTACTCGTCCTCTTCGCCGTCGTCCTCGCTGCACGCCGACAGGGCGAACAGGCCCGCCGCGAGGGCCAGCAGCAGCGCCGGAAGGCGGCGGGCGGCCCTTGCGGCGCCGGAAGCGTGGGTGTGAGGTTGGGAAAGTTTCTTGATGATAGTCATGAGGCGCATGGTTACTTGTCGAGGCCGTCGATTTCGCGGCCCAGCTTCTTCAGCACGGTGGTGATGCTCACGCGGTCCTCGATGATGGAGCGCAGGTTGTCGATGTCGACCCGCTCCTGCTCCATGCTGTCGCGGAAGCGCACGGTCACCTTGTGGTCGGCGGGCGTGTCGTGGTCGACGGTGATGCAGAAGGGCGTGCCGATGGCGTCCTGGCGGCGGTATCGCTTGCCGATGGAGTCCTTGGGGTCGCCGTAGTGCGTGTTGAAGTGGAACTTCAGCTCGTCCACAATCTGCCGCGCAATCTCGGGCAGCCCGTCCTTCTTGTCGAGCGGGAACACGGCGCACTTCACCGGAGCCAGGGCCTCGGGCAGGTGGAGCACCACGCGGCTCTCGCCGTTGTCGAGCTGCTGCTCCTCGTAGGAGTGGCACATCACGCTGAGGAACATGCGGTCGACGCCGATGGAGGTCTCCACGTCGTAGGGCACGAAGCTCTCCTTGGTCTCGGGGTCGAAGTAGCGCATCTTCGTGCCGCTGTATTTCTCGTGCTGCGACAGGTCGTAGTTGGTGCGGCTGTGGATGCCCTCCACCTCCTTGAAGCCGAAGGGCATGCGGAACTCGATG
>CAZVWX010000034.1:0-9584 GCA_964631105.1 uncultured Prevotella sp.
CTTCTTGGCATCGAAGAAGGCCGTTCTTCGAGGCAAAGAAGGCCGTTCTTCGGACTGAAGAAGGCCGTTCTTTGAACCGACCCCCATTTTTCTCGCATCTTTACAAAACGGTAAGCAAATCGAGGAAGAAACATCGCAGATTGTCGCAAAAGCTCTGATGATTCCGACTTTCCGACAAACCGGAATTTCCGGAGGGCTCGGAATTATGTAAACATACTTCCAAACGCGACATGCGCCGCGCCGTGGCCGTGTCCGCGGCCACGTGCCTAGCGGCCCTATGCGCGGCCGCGGCTTCTCCGCGCGAGGCCCCGCACCTTGGCCGTGAGCTTGTCCCAGAGGTGGGTCTTGCTGTGGAGGATGCGCAGCGAGAGCGCCAGGCTGCACGCCGACAGCACGGCCCCGGCGGCCCAGTAGAGCCAGCCCGTGAGCAGCAGGCACGCCACGCACGCCAGCAGCCCCAGGGGGAACAGCAGGAGCATGTAGCGGCGGACGGGGCGCGACGGCTGGTAGCCGTAGCGGAAGCGCGTGAACGCCACCACGAACACCAGGTTGAGCAGGCCGCTCAGGGCCAGGCCGTAGCCCGTGCCCGTGAGCCCGGCCAGTGAGAAGCCGGTGATGACGAGCGCCACCACCATGACGTCGCCCACGGCCTCGACGAAGAGATAGGCCATGGAGTCGCCCTTCGACAGGGCGATGTACTCTATGGGCAGCGAGATGGCTCGGAAGTACATCGACAGCAGCGTGAGCCGCATCATGCCCGCCACGGGCAGGAACCGGCCGCTGTAGAGCAGGGGCAGCAGGATGGGCAGGAACACCATGAACAGCACCAGCAGGGGGGCCACGAGCAGCAGGCACACCTCTATCTGCCGGTTCACCACCAGGTTGAGCTGCGGCCCGCAACCCCCGATGGCCGACAGGCGGGGGAAGTAGTCGGTCTCCATGGCCGAGAACACCATGCCGGCATAGGTCATGGTCATCATGTAGCCCGCGTTGAAGAGCCCCACCTCCATCAGGTTGGTGGTGTAGTTCATGTAGCACCTGATGGCGAAGTCGGCCCCGCTGCCCAGGAATCCCGCCAGGACGAAGGCCGTGCCCAGGCGTATCATGCCCACGCCGTCGTGGAGCTGGCTCCGCCCGAAGCCGACGCCCGGGGGGAAGAGGCGGTAGGAGTAGGCTATGGTGATGACGAGCTGGGCGAGGGCCATGATGATGAGCGAGGGCACGATGGCCTGCTGCCACCAGAAGTAGTAGAGGGGCACGGTGAGGACGAGGGCGGCCACGACGTTGAGCAGCGAGATGACGGCGAGGTGCTTCAGCTGGCGCGTGCCCTTGAGGATGGCGAACTCGCCGCCCGACACGGCCATGAGCAGCACCACGGGCGAGAGCAGGACGAAGTGTAGCGTGTGGTTGCCCCAGCTGAAGGTCCACCGGCTGAAGAGCGGGGCGAGGGCGACGCAGAGCAGCATGCCCGCCAGGCCGGTGAGCAGGCTCCACGACCGGATGAGCCTGACGGTGTGGAGCAGGCGGCGGCGGTCGCCCTGGTCGTGAGCCTCAGAGACGTTCTTCACCCCGCTCATGGGGATGCCGAGGTTGGTGGTGTCGGAGAGCAGCTTCAGCGTGCTGTTGAAGAGCGACACCAGGCCCATGCCGTCGGGGCCCAGGAGCATGGCCACGAGCTTGTTGCGCACCAGCGACACCAGGATGCTGAGCCCCTGCACGCCGCCGAAGAGGCTCGTGTAGCGCAAGATGTGGGGGTAACTGTCGTCGCGTTCTGCTTTTTCCATCGAAATATTAACGGAAATAAAATCTTTTTATTACCTTTGTGGTGATGAAATTATCAGTTATCCTTCCCGTCTACAACGCGCAGCGGTCGGTGAGGCGCTGCATGAGGAGCGTGCTCGGCCAGTCGGAGCGCGACCTGGAGCTCATTGTCGTCGACGACGGCTCCACCGACCGGAGCGCCGCCATCTGCCGGGAGGAGGCCGCCGGCGACGCCCGCGTGACGCTCCTCGCACAGGACAACCGGGGGCTCTCGGCGGCACGCAACGCCGGCCTCGACCGCGCCCGCGGCCGGTGGGTCACCTTCATCGACAGCGACGACACCCTCTCGCCCGACACGCTGCAGGAGGTGTTCGCCGCCATCGGCGCCCGCCACGCCGGCGCCGACCTGGTGGAATACCCGGCCTTCGTCTACCTGGGCAACCCCCGGAAGGAGCGCCTGCTGCGCCTCGCCGACCGCGACTACACCTCGGCGCGGGCCTACTGGCTCGGCGCCAAGGCCTACAACCACTGCTACGCGTGGAACAAGTTCTACCGCCGCGAGCTCTTCAGCGGCGTGCGCTTCCCGCCGGGGCGCCTCTTCGAGGACGCCTGGACGCTGCCCCGACTGCTCGCGCGGTGCCGCAGGGTGGCCACCGTCGACGCGGGCCTGTACAACTACAACTGGAACCCGCACGGCATCACCGCCCTCGCCGACGGCAAGGCGCTGACCGACCTGCTCCAGGCCCACCTGCAGGTGCTGCCCCGGATGCACGACGCCAGCTACTATGCCGCCGTGCTCAACATCGCCCTCGACGTGTACGGGGCCACCGGGCGCGTGCCCGGGGGATGGGTGGACCTGCCCTACGACAACACGTGGAAACTGAAACTGCTACACAAAATAGGATTGGAGAAACTATGCCGACTCAACAAAATCATTCATCTCTTCCACAAGCCCCGCTCGTGAGCTTCGTGGTGGCGGCGTGGAACCTGGAGCCCGCCTTGCTGGACGAGTGCCTGGAGAGCATCGCGGCCCTGTCGCCGGGACGCGCCGAGAGGGAAATCATCGTCGTCGACGACGGCTCGCTGAAGCCTGCCGTCGACGGCCTGGCACGCTGGCACGACGACATCATCTACGTCCGCCAGCCCCACCAGGGGCTCTCGGTGGCACGCAACACGGGCCTGCGCATGGCCACGGGCGAATACGTGCAGTTTGTCGACGGCGACGACAAGCTCGTGGCCGCACCCTACGAGCACTGCCTCGACATCGCCCGATACCACCGGCCCGACATCGTGGTGTTCGACACCGCACGCTCCGGCAAGGCCGCCACGCCCTACAACTTCGACGGGCCCGTGAGCGGCAGCGCCTACATGCACAACCACAACCTCAGGGCGGCGGCCTGGGGATACATCTTCAGAAGGGACATCCTGGGCGGACTGCGCTTCACGCCCGGACTGCTCCACGAGGACGAGGAGTTCACGCCACGCCTCTTCCTCAGAGCCGAGCGGGTGTTCGCCACACGCGCCGGGGCATACTTCTACCGGAGCCGCGAGGGCTCCATCGTGCACGAGCAGGACACGCGCCACACCCTGCGGCGCCTCGGCGACACCGAGCGCGTCATCTTCCACCTGCAGACCCTCGCGCAGCGCCTGCCCGAGGGCGACCGCGTGGCGCTGGAGCGGCGCGTGGCCCAGCTGTCGATGGACTACCTCTACAACACCATCCGCCTGACCCACAGCGAGCGGCGGCTGCAGCGGGCCATCGACCGGCTGGCCGCGAAGGGGCTCTTCCCACTGCCCAACCGCCACTACACGGCCAAGTATGTGTGGTTCCGCAGGGCGGTGGCCACCCGGCTGGGGCGGCGCCTGCTGCTGGCCCTGCTCAGATGAGGGCGCCACGGGCGGGGAGACAGCGATATTAAATAAGGAGAACCATGGCATGAAAATACTCTTGATGGGGGAATACAGCAACGTTCACGCCACGCTGGCCGACGGCCTGCGCGGGCTCGGCCACGAGGTGACGGTGCTCTCCGACGGCGACTCGTGGAAGAACTATCCGCGCGACATCGACCTGTCGCGGCCGCCGGGCCGGTGGGGGGGCGTGGCCTATGCGGCGCGGCTGGCACGCGTCCTGCCACGGCTGAGGGGATTCGACGTGGTGCAGCTCATCAATCCGATGTTCCTCGAACTCAAGGCCCACCGCATCGCCCCCGTCTACCGCTGGCTGCGCCGCCACAACCGGAGGGTGGTGCTCGGTGCCTTCGGCATGGACTACTACTGGGTGAACGAGAACGTCACGCGGCGGCCCCTGCGCTACAGCGACTTCAACATCGGCCCACGGCTGCGCACCGACGAGCCCGCCCTGCGCTACCGCGCCGACTGGGTGGGCACCGACAAGCAGCGCCTGTGCGAGCTCGTGGCCCGCGACTGCGACGGCATCGTGGCCGGACTCTACGAGTACTGGGCGTGCTACCATCCGCTGTTCCCCGACAAGACGGTGTTCATCCCCTTCCCCATCCGCCCGAAGGCCGACGCCGTGGTGGGCGGCACGCCGCGGCGGCTGCGCGTCTTCGTCGGCGTGAGCAGGAGCCGCTCGGCCTACAAGGGCACCGACATCATGCTCCGCGCCGCGAGGGCCGTGGCCAGGAAGCACCCCGGCCGCATGGTGCTCAGCGTGGCCGAGGGGGTGCCCTTCGCACGCTACGTGGAGATGCTGCGGGGCGCCGATGTCATCCTGGACCAGCTCTACAGCTACACACCGGCCATGAACGCCCTGGAGGCCATGAGCCGCGGGGTGGTGTGCGTGGGCGGCGGCGAGCCCGAGAACTATGCCATCCTGGGCGAGCGGGTGCTGCGCCCCATCGTGAACGTGCTGCCCAGCGAGGAGAGCGTCGCCCGCGAGCTGGAGGCGCTGGTGCTGCATCCCGAGCGGGTGGTGGCGCTGAAGCGGCAGGGACTGCACTACATCAGCCGCCACCACGACTACCGGAAGGTGGCCGCACGCTATGCCGCCTTCTACCGGCGGCTGCTCGACGGCAAGCCCGGGATGGCCGATGATGGCGGGGAAGCCGATAACGGCGGGGAGGCGGGGCTATGAGCTGGAAGCGGCAGTATCGTTGCGCCCGCTGCGGCTACGAGGCCGGCGTCTACGAGGGCAAGGGATTCATGGGACAGAAGATTGTGACCGTGGCGTGCCCCGACTGTCGCACGCTGCAGCCGCTCGTGCTCGGGGGAGCCGTGGGCCAGTCGGCGCCGTCGTTCAACACGATGATCGACCGGCTCTGCCTGAACTGCGGCTCGTCGCGCATCCGCGAATGGGACGGGGCGACGTGCCCGCGGTGCGGCGGCGCGATGTCGCCGACGGGCGAGCGCGAGTTCTGGACGTGACTGCGGGGCCACGCCCCGACGGCCTCAGGGCGTGGCCCCGCCACCCCCGCACCAGGCGATGAGCCTCCGGAAGAGCGGAACGCGCCCGAGCAGGTCGGGATTGCCGGTGATGATCATCTGCTTGCGGGCCCGCGTGAGAGCCACGTTGAGCTTCCGGTCGATGTCGTGGCCGTCTTCCACGAACGTGTTGGCGGTGAGGAAGTCGAGCTGGTAGGGGTGGCGCACGGTGAAGGAGTAGACGATGACGTCGCGCTGCGACCCCTGGTAACGCTCCACGGTGTCGACGGTCACCTGGCGCAGCGCGTCGATGCCCGTGGCTTCCACCTCGCGCCTCACCATGGCAATCTGGTTGCGGTAGGGCACGATGACCCCCACGGTGTGGCAGGCGTCGAAGGCGTCGCCCGCGCGACGGTAGACATCGACCAGGCAGCGTGCCACGATTGCGGCCTCGGCCGGGTTCACCTTGTCGGAAAGGTCGGCGCCGGCACTTCCCCCGCTGGGGATGAACACCATGCGGCGGCGCGGGCTGGGCTCCAGCTGGTGGGCGCAGGGCACGGGCTGCAGGTGCTCGCGGAAGTAGAACATCCGGCTGGGGAAGGCCGCGATGTCGGGGTGCATTCGCCCCTGGCGGCGGAGCACGCCCGTAAAAAGAGTGCGCTGGTGGCCCTCCTCCCATCTGACGAGCCTCTCGAAGAGCGAGTTGCGCAGGTTGGTCAGGCCGAGGGCGCGCAGCTGCGGCTCGGCCACCTCGGAGTCGTCCTCGCTTTGCTGCACCACGGCCGGCAGCTGCTTGTAGTCGCCGATGAGGATGAACTTGTCCACGCGGGAGAGCAGCCCCACGAGGTGCGGCTCCAGAATCTGGCTCGCCTCGTCGATGATGGCCGTGTGGAAGTGCTTGATGTCGAAGATGAAGGGCCGTGCCAGCATCATCGAGGTGGTGCCCGTCACCACCCGCGTCGCGGCGATGCGCCGGCGTATGGCGTCGAGGCGCGGCTCGTCGGCCACGGCCTGGTCGAGCAGGTGGCTGCGGAAGCGCTCGTCGCAGCTGTAGGCGCTGCCCAGCCGCAGATAGTCGATGCCGGCCGCCTGGAGCATCTCGCAAATCTCGTCGACGGCGCGGTTGGTGTAGGCCATGAGCAGGAGGCTGTGGCCGTGGGCCAGCCCCTCGCGCACCATGAACTGCAGGGCGCGGCTGGTCTTGCCCGTGCCCGGCGGGCCCACGAGCAGGAAGTAGTCTTGCGCCTGCAGGGCGCGGAGGAGCATCGGGTCGAGCTGTTCGTCGTAGCTCCGGCTCAGGGCCAGCGTGGCGTCGCGCTGGGGCTGTCGCTGCCCCAGCAGCAGGTCGCGGCACGACTTCGGGCCGCTGAGAAACTGGTAGAGGCTCCTCACGTCGGCCGACGAGCCGCGGGCGGAGTGCTCCACGGCCCACACCACGGCGCGTCCGCGCAAGTTCCTGGCGGTCTGGTCGAAGACCCGCGCGTTCTGCTGCCCGTCGGCCAGGTGGATGGTGATTTGCTGCGAGGTGATGGCCGCCATCACCCCCTTGAACAGGATGGCCCGCCTCACGTCGGGCTCGTCGCCCTCGGCATAGGCATAGAGATACACCATGTCGCCCGTGCGGAAGTTGGGCAGGAAGTCGCTGCCCTGGTCGGGCACGTGCAGGGTGAGCGTGTCGAATCCGTTGTAGGCCGCGCTCCGCTCGCGCCTCACGAGCGTGAGGCCGGTGTAGATGTTGCCGGTGTCCTTCTTCTCGGCCAGCGGCATCGTCCACAGGTCGCTGGCGGCACTGGCCACGCCCTCCTGGGTGCCCGCGCGTCCCACCACGTCCTCGCGCACGACGAACGTCATGGCCCGGCAGAAGTAGTCGCGCTCCAGCGGCGTGGCCGAATGGAGGGGCTCCAGGAGCTGGTCGAGCTGCGGCCGCAGGTAGTTTTCGAAGAAGAATCCCTTGTTGCCCAGCATGTTGAGCGTGCTGGAGCTCATTTGCCCGAAGAAGGGCGCGAAGCCCTTCCGGGCTATGGCGAAGAGGGTGGCCACCACCTCGTTGCGGAAGGCCAGAGCCTCGCGGAGGAGACTCCCGAGTGATGCCTCGGCCACGAGGCCGTCTTCGTATTTGGAATAGAGCAGCCTGATGTCGCTGCGGTTGAGTCCGAAGTTGCAGTGGAGCACGCCGGAATAGAGCAGGAGCTGCACGTAGTGCGACTCGATTTGCAGGCTGTGCGTGCGCGGGTTGGGCGTGTGCCGCTCCAGGCAGATGTTGCGTCCCGACTTCTGCTCCACGAGCAGCCGCATGTCGGTCGTCATCAGGTCGGCGCGTCCCTGCAGGCCCAGGGCCTCGCAGACGAACGAGGGCTCCAGGACGGCCTTGCCCCGGTCGTAGGCTTGTTGGCCGCGGCCGGGCGTGACTCCGTCGGGCGGGAAGAGCGTGGCGACGGCCTTCTTGATGTTGGCGGCCTGCAACTCGGCGTCCCGGTAGAACCGCCTTGCGTCGAAGCCCCTGCACGACGCATATTCGAGCGCCTTCTCGCGGAAGTTTCCCCGCACGGTGTCGGCCAAGCTGAATTGCGCCCCGCGGTTGATGACGTCGTCGAGCACGCTCCCCGCGAAGTTGCCCAGCAGGGTGGCCTGCGTGTTGGGGCGCGGCTTCATCAGGTTGAGCACGTAGAGCAGGGGATGGTGGCCGAAGTCGGTGAAGCAGGCCGCAATGGCGCTGATGTCGACCAGATAGTCGGGCTCGAGCACGATGTAGTGGCTCTCCACGCGGTTCTGGTCCACGTTGTTGTCAATCAGGTTGAGCTGTGTCCCCCGGCCGATGAGCTTGGTCAGGGCGCGGTGGTCGGCGCCCCATTGCGGCGAGACGAGTGCGACGCTCACCCGGTCGTGGGCGTCGTTGTCGACGGAGGCCGTGAGGGTGTCGTCGTCCCACGCCTCCACGATGCACCGCAGGCGCCGGTTGTTGGCCCTGAGCGGTGCGGCTTGCGGCCACGGCCCGTGGGGCAGGCGCCGCGTGAGGCTGTCGGGCACGGGCGTGGCGAACACCGCCGAGACGAGCAGGGCCACGGCCCGCGCGTCGTAGCCCACCTCCTCGGGCCGCAGCTCCGCCTGGCGGTTGCTGTCGCGGCGGGCCTTCTGCACGGCGTTGCTGTCGGCGGGCGTGAGGCCGTGGCTGCGGCACAGGTAGTCCACCTGCGAGAACAGGTTGCCGAAGTTCTGCCCCGTGCCCCTGACGCCCTCGTGGCAGCAGAGCACGAGCGTGTCGTGCAGCATCCTGTTCAGGGCCGGGGCCTGGGGCGCATGGGGCCCCACGAGGGTCTCGATGCGCTCGAAGAGCTCTTCCGGCGTCACGGCGCTCCCCGTCATGGCGGTCAGGCCTCCTGCTGCTTGGTGCCCATGCGGGCCTCGACCACGTTCACCACATAGTCGCCCAGCTTCTCGCACTCCTGGATGATGTCCATGTACATCGTGCCGATGGCGTAGTTGTACTTGCCGTCCTCGATGTCGTTGATGTTCTGCGTCTTCAGCTGGTTGCGGTAGTTGTTGATTTCATTCTCGATGTTGAACGAGCGGTTCACGTCGACGATGCTCTTGGGGTGCGTGAACATGAAGTTCATGTGCGTCAGGGCGTCGTCGGTGAGCTCGAACATCTGGTGGATGTGCTCGTACTGGTCTTCGGTGAAGTCCTCCTTGCCCTCCTTCTTGCGGTTCAGGGTGCGCGCCATGTTGTAGCAGCTGTCGCCGATGCTCTCCAGCTCGCTGATTTCGCGCAGCATGGAGCGTATCTTCCCCTTGGTGTCGTCGCTGAGGTGGGCGTTGCTCACCTGGTCGAGGTACTTGGCGATTTCTATTTCCATGTTGTCCGAGATGCCCTCGTATTTCTCTATGCGCGAGAAGGTCTTCACGAACTTGTCGTTGTCCTTCTCGCCGAGCAGGTCGCGCACCATGCCGAACATGCGCTGGATGCGCTCGGCGAAGCTTGAGATTTCCTTCTGCGCCTCAAACACCGAGAGCTCCGGGGTCTTCATGATGCCCGTCTGGATGAAGCGCAGGCGGAACTCGTCGTCCTCCTGGTTGGGTTTGGGTTTCCACACCCAGCTGCACACCTGGGCCACCTGCTTCACGAAGGGCAGCAGGACGATGGTGTTGGTGACGTTGAAGCACGTGTGGAAGGCGGCCAGGGCGAAGGTGAGCTTCGTGGCCGACGGCGCCACCGCGGTGTCGGTGGGGTCGAGGCCGACCAGTCCGCAGGTGAAGTTGACGAAATGCTTGAAGACGCACAGCACCCAGATGACGCCGAAGACGTTGAAGAACAGGTGGCCGAAGGCGGCCCGCCGGGCCTCGGTGTTGGCCGTGAGGGCCACGAGGTTGGCCGTGAGCGTCGTGCCGATGTTCTCGCCCAGCACCAGCGCGATGCCCAGATAGATGGGCAGGCCGCCCTGCGT
>CAZVWX010000035.1:0-9536 GCA_964631105.1 uncultured Prevotella sp.
CCGTGGCCAGCCGCCTCTTCTTCGTGAACCATCACGACCGGACGGCCGCCCTGACCCTCGCCACCGACAAGACCGACTATGCCCCCTACGAACCCATCAGCCTCACCGCCAGAGCCGAGGTGGACGCTCCGGTGTCGGTGAGCGTGTCGGTGCGCGACGGCCGCACCGACGACCCGAGCTACGACGACGGCAACATGCTCACCGACCTGCTGCTCTCCAGCGAGCTTAGGGGATTCATCGCCTATCCCGGCTGGTATTTCCAGAAGGACGACGACGAGCGCCGCCAGGCCCTCGACGTGCTCATGATGGTGCAGGGATGGCGGCGATACAAGCGCGAGAGCAGGCTGCGCTATGCTCCCGAGACGGGGCTCACCGTGGAGGGGCACGTCTACAAGCTGCCGTCCTACGTCGAGTTCACCGAGCTAGACCAGGTCTACGATGCATCGAATGAATCCTCGCAGGAACAGCTCACCGAGGCCAACCTGGCCAATATGACCAGTACGGGCGGCGTGGACGAAAACGGGCAGGAGGTTGCTTACGAGGACAACTGGGCCGACGCGGGCAGCGACACGTCGGACCAGGAGGACACCGACGCTTATGGCGACCGCGATGCGCGGCAGGCCGTGAACCAGCATGGCAACGCCGCCGGGGTGCTCGTGGAGGCGGAACTGGAGAAGGACGGGCAGAGCCTGGGCGCCATCGAGAAGACCGACGCGCACGGCGGCTTCCGGTTCAACATCCCCGCCTACTATGGCGACGCCATCCTCTTCATCAAGGCCTACAAGGAAAAGGACTCCGTCAAGTATGCCATGTCGTCGGGCCTGGACAAGCACTGGCGCGACGAGCGCGCTTACCCCGACTTCTACGTCAAGCGCGACATGTTCTATCCCGTCTTCGCCAAGCCTTACAGCTGGTATCAGACGCATCTGCCCGAGCCCGACCTCACATGGGCCGCCGACAGCAACGAGGGCTCCGACGGGGTGCCCGCCAACAGCCGCCTGGCCGGCGACCACCGGCTCAGCACGGTGAAGGTGATTGCCAGCACGCGCACGAGGCGCGGCATTGCCTACAACAAGCCGGCACAGGTGCTCGACGTCTATTCGCTCTACAATCTCGTCACCGACTACGGGCTGAGCTTCGGCATCTTCGAGGCGAACGAGTTCCCCGGCCAGGCTGCCACCTATTTATATGGCAACCTGGGCATGAACCGGCGCATCAACGTTCGCGCGATGCTCGACGGAACCTCGTTCTCCCGCAACTACCAGCACGTCAACATCGAGTACGACCGCCTGCAGGTGTCCACGCTCATCTTCGACAAGTTGCGCCTCGACCGTCTCAACCGGGTGAAGGTATACACCGACTATGAGCCGCGCATCGACGACGGCATGGTGTTCCATCTGAACAGTCCGTCGGTGACGATGTGCTTCGAGACCTTCCCCGACAACGGCAAGCAGTACACCTACCGCGACCGACGCTACATGATGCAGGGCTTTGCCGCCCCCGACGAGTTCTATTCGCCCGACTACAGCCAGCGCAAGCCCGTCGGCAACACGGATTACCGGCGCACGCTCTACTGGAACCCCAGCGTCGTCATCGCTCCAGGAAAGCCTTTCTCCACCACGGTTTACAACAATGGCCGCGAGACGAGGGTGAAGGTGAGCCTGGCGGGCATCACCCAGGACGGGCGCGTCCTGCTCAGTGAGAGCGGAAAGTAGGGGCGGTGCCGGCTGCGGGCCGTCCGTCAACGTGGAAGACGGAAGAAAAGTTGAAAACCAGAAACGAAATACCCAGTCATGAAGAAGAGAATCATCCTGTTGCTCCTGTCGGCGGTCGCCATGGCCGCCCCGGCACAAAAGCGTGCCGTCTACATCACGGCGGGACAGAGCAATGCCGACGGACGGGAGCGCATTGCCAAGCTGCCCGAATATCTGAAGGCGGGCAAGTATCGCCACCTGCGGTTCGCCAACATTACTGACAGCGCCCCGTCGGCCTTTGCCGATCGCCACCTGCTCGCCGAGAAGCGCTATGCCTTCCAGGACGTGTGCGACTACTGGCTCGACCAAGCCTCAAGACAGGATTTCTATGCCGTGAAGTGCACCTACGGCGGCACGGCCATTGCCTTGGGGCAGACGGCGCCGAAGGTGCCGGTGTGGAACGCCAGCACCGAATATCTCGACACGGCGCGTGCCTACCGAGGCCACACCGACGGCGCACGCGGCGCATGGCCCTTCGTGGAGGGCAACTCGCTGGCCAAGTCGTTCGCGTCGGGATTCAAGACCCTGGTCGGCGGGGAGCTGTCGAAGCTTGCCGATGGATACGAGGTGAAGGCCATCATGTGGCACCAGGGCGAGAGCGACCGCCGGGCCGCCGCCCACTACTACGACAACCTGAAGGCGCTCATCGCCTACATGCGCAACGCCATCTATGAGGCCACGGGCGACGAGAAGGCCCTGCACACTCCCTTCATCATGGGAACGGTGTGCCGCCAGAGCCGCCAGTACAGCGCCGAGGTGGAGCAGGCGCGGCAGCGGCTGGCCGCCGAGGATCCCGACATTCACCTCATCGACATGAGCCGGGCCTCGCTGCTGCCCGACCGGCTGCATTTCGACTCGCTTTCCACCGAGTATCTGGGCCGCGCCATGTACAACATGCTGGTGGCCATCGGCGCCGCCGAGGGTGGCACCGTGGCCACGTCCCTGCCCTACGCCCCCACGGGCGAGGCTCTGAAGGGCGGCGAGGACAAGGCTGCCGGCGGGCCGAAACGGGGATTGTAGGGATTTTCCTACATGAAAATAGGGAAAAGATATTTGGAATCTTTTCCCTATTTTCGTATCTTTGCAGCAACCATCGTGGCCGTTCCCGCGTGTGTTGGCGTCTGTCGCGCCGTCTGGCGGGAGGCACGGAATGGAAAAGAAAAAACGTTTAAACGATTAAACGATGAGGAAGTATATGGTTTTGGCCGTCTCGGCAAGTCTCCTGCTTGCCAGTTGCGGCACGTACACGGCATCGGGAGCCTATGTCGGCGGAAGTTTCGGCTCCATTCTCGGTTCGGCCATCGGCGGGTTGAGCGACGGCCCGCGCGGCTCCGACGTGGGCACCATTGTGGGCATGGTGGGCGGCGCCATGGTGGGTGCGGCCATCGGCAACCAGGCCGACCAGCAGCGGCAGGCCGACCTCGACCAGTACCGGCACGACAAAGCCGAGCGCCAGAAGGCCCGGCAGCAGCGCCAGAGCCGCCGGCAGGCCGACACGTCCTATGGCGGCGGCCAGCAGTCGTATGAGCAGAGCGGTGTCGAGGGGAGCGGCTTCGATTCGACCAACAGCGGCGACGACCGCATCTACGACTTCAACGGCACCGACTACAATGGCGACTACAGCGCCCGGCAGCCTGTGACCACCAATCCGGATGAGTCGAATGTGGAGGAAATCACCGGCGGATTGTCCTATCAGCCCAGTCTTGTGGTGCGCAACGCACGCTTCGTCGACGGCAACCAGGACGGTGTCCTCAGTGCTGGCGAGGTGAGCAAAATCATCTTCGAGGTGGTCAACACGGGCCAGAAGACTCTCTTCGACGTGGTGCCCACGGTGGTGGAGACCACCGGCAACCGCTACATCTCCATATCGCCGAGCATCCACATCGAGAAGATTGAGCCCGGACGGGGCATCCGCTACACGGCTTTGGTGCGTGCCGACCACCGGCTGAGGAAAGGTTCGGCGCGGTTCTGCGTGAGCGTGCTGCAAGGCAACCATTCCGTCAGCAAGGTGAGCGTGTTCAACATCCCCACACAGCGATAGTCCTTGGCCGATGTCCCTGCGCCCCTTGGCCCTGCTGGCCCTTTTTCTGCTGCTCCCCGCCGGCCTGCCGGCGCAGCCCCGGTTCCACAGCCGTCGGCTCTCCGTGGTCGACGGCCTGGCGGGCAACACCGTGAAGGCCATAGTGCAGGACCGCGACGGATTCATCTGGATGGGGGGCACGGGGGGCTTGAGCCGCTACGACGGTTATGCCTTTGCCGACTTCACGCGGACGGGTGTCGACGCCAATGCGGGCACGTCGCGGCACATCGGACTGCTCGACTACGACGCCCGCAACCATCTCCTTTGGGTGACCTCGTCCACCTACACCCACTCCCTGCTCGACTTGTCCACAGGCCGGTATGTCGACTACACGGGTCGTGGCGATGCCGCAAGGAGCTTCCGGAAGTATTATTTCGCCAATCCCGACATGTGGCTCTACACCGAGGGGTTCGGCATACGCCACGTCAGTTGCCGTGGACGGAAGTTCTCCGTCACCGACTACCGGGCGCTGCGTGACGTGGCCTATGTCTCTGGCGACGCCGACGGCAACATCTGGAGCTTTGGCGGCAGCCGCGTGCAGCGCATCGATGCCCGTGGGCGCAGCGAGGTGAGAAGTCTCCGCTCTCCGGTTGCCGACATGCGCGTGCGCGGACGGCAGATTGTCGTGCTCACCACCGACGGGCGCGTCCGCCTCTTTTCCACCTCCTTCCGCCTGCTCGGGCTGTGGACGGTGGCGTGGCCCGACCGACAGACGCCTCACATCACTTATTCCTTGATTTGGCAGAACCGATACTTGGCCTGCACGCCCGACGGCGTCGTGCAGGTGGACTTGCGCACGGGGCGGAGCTCCCGTCCCGCCGGCTTCCAGCTGCGCGAAGGCTTGGGGCAGGGCTCGCTGCCGGGCTGGCAGTTTGTGGCCAACAAGTATCAGGGCACGCTCTATCTCTTTCCCGACCACGGCCCCATGCGCCGCCTCGACCTCTTCCCCGGGCTGGGGACCAATGCCGAGAAAGGGCGCATCTTCAACGTGCAGGCCGGCGACCAGGGCACGCTCTACGTCGCGGGCTACGGGGGCGGTTTCTTCGTGGTCGACCTGAAGACCGGGCATGTGGCCCGCTACACCTCGCGCGACGCCCACCCCCTCTTCTGGTCCGACGAGATTTACACGCTCCTGCGCGACCGGAGCGGATGCGTGTGGCTGGGCACGGCCGTGGCCGGCGTGGCCTGCCTCGTGCCCGACCATGGCCCCCGGGCCACCTATGTCGTTCCGGCGCCGGCCGACAGCAACCCCCGCGCCAACTACGTGCGGGCGGCCTTCCCCATGAAAGGAGGTGGGGTGGAGCTGTACACGATGGACAACCGGCACTATGCGCTCGACACCGGGTCGCTGCTCGCCAAGCCCCTGCCCTCGCCGCGCGCCAACGTCTACGCACGGTTCACCGACGCCTACGGGCGTGAGTGGGTCGGCACACGGGGCAACGGCCTCTTTGTGGGGGCCGACCACTACAGTTCGGCCGATGCGGTCAGGCACATTCCCGTCGACGACGTCTTCGACATGGTGGCCGACGCCCGGGGGCGGGTGTGGGTGGCCACGTGGCGGGGCGGACTGCTCTGGGCGCAGAATGCGCGGTCGGGCGTGCTGAAGTTCCACCGCCTGCTGACGGCCAGTTTCAACCAGAGCCGCGTCCACGACCTGGAGCTCATGCCCGACGGGCGGCTCTTCGTGGCCACCTACGACGGGCTCTATGCCGTCGACACACGGCAAAACAGCGTGTCGGCCAAGCAGGTGAGGGCCTACAACCTGGGCAACGGACAGTTGCCGGGCAATGAGATTTATTGTCTGCACGCCGCCCGCAACGGCCATCTGTGGGTGGGGTGCCTGGGGTGGGGCGTGCTCGACTGCACCTTCTCGCCCGACTACAGGCAGTTGCATTATCGGGCCGTGACGCGCGACAACGGGCTGGCCACCAACAACGTGACATCGATGGTGGAGGATCGACAGGGCCGCCTGTGGCTGGGCACCGAGGAGGGCTTGTCCGTGGTCGACGGCCACCATTATGCCCAGTCGTTCCAGCTGAGCCCCTCGCTGCCCGGCAACGTGTACAGCGAGAACTGTGGCCTGTTGCTCCCCGATGGCCGTTTGCTTTTCGGCACGCGCCAGGGGGCGGTGCTGGTGAGTGCGGGCACGGGCGCCGCGTCCGCGTCCGACAGCCTTCGGGTGCCCCTGCTCACCGACCTCAAGGTGGGCGGCGTGTCGGTGTTGCGGTCGGACGATGGCCCCGGCGGCCTCCCGCCCGACGGCCGGCAGGCCCTGCGCCTTCGTGCCGGCGACGACAATCTGGAACTTTCCTTCTCAAATTTCGACTATCGCAATGCCGACGCGACGCTCTATCAATACTATCTTGAGGGCGCCGAGGACGGATGGCGGGAGCCCGCCAACAGCCCCCGTGCCACCTACAGCACCCTCGCGCCGGGCACTTATCGCTTCCACCTGCGCTCGGTGGTCGGGCAAAGGGTGAGCCGCGAGCGCGTGTGGAGCATTGTCATTCCGCGCCCGTGGTATGCGTCGTGGTGGGCCCTGGCGGCCTACGCCCTCCTGCTGGGCGGCTTGGGATGGTGGGCGCTGAGGCGCTGGAGGGTGCGCCAGCGCGTCAACAGGCAGGCCGACCTGATTCTCCATGAGTATCATCCCGAGCGGCTGAGGGGGCAGTGCGTGGCTCTCCTTGTGGCCGACAGCCGGCGGACGCGGTGCCTGGCGCGGCACTGGAGCCGCTATTTCCGGCTTTGCCGCCACGCGTCGGTCGGCGAGCTCATGGCCAGCGCAGCGCAGGAAAAGCCCGCCCTGGTGGTGTGCGACGCACGCCTCCTGGGCGCGGAGGGGATAGGCGCGGTGAAGCGGATGAAGGGCGCGGAGCCCTTCCGCCATGTGCCGGTGATGATGCTGGCGCCGAAAGACGATGAGGCAAGCCAGCTCACGGCCTATGAGAACGGGGTAGACGATTATATGGCGGCTCCGGCCAACAGCCACCTGCTTTTGGCAAGGGCCGTGCAACTCGTCACGTGGGCCAGGGCGAAGGCCGAGGCTGCACCGGTGGAGAAGGCGCAACCGGGCGGGGAGGAAGAGACCGTGCAGGAGGAGCAGGCCGAAATAGAGGGCACGGAGTTCCGTTCGGTGCAGGACAAGCGCTTCAAGGAGCGCCTGGATTACCTCATCGCGCAGCATCTAGGCGAGCCCAACCTCACGGTGGACTTCCTGGCCGACAAGGTGCGCATGGGCCACACGCGCTTCTATGGCCGGGTGAAAGATGTCACGGGCATGCCGCCCAACCGCTACCTCATGCAGGAGCGCATGCGCGTGGCGGCCCAGATGCTGCTCGAGGGCGAGGCGAACATCAGCGAGGTGGCTTTCAGCGTGGGGTTCCAGGACCAGAGCTACTTCAGCAAATGCTTCAAGAAGGCCTATGGCGTGACGCCCTCGAAGTACGGGAAGAAGGGCTGACGGCCCGGCAGCCCGAGACGGCCTCGGCTTCTGTTCCGGAATCCGTCAGCCCGGCTTTCTGCTGCAACCCCGTGTAGCAGAAAGCCGGGATGTTTTGAGGAAAGCCAACCGTCGTGCCTGTCAGCTTAAAAGTTTCCTTAGTTCGTTGAACTTGTCTGGGTTTCCGCCCATGACCTCGCCCCAATAGTATTTCTTGAACTTGTTGCGGTCGAATGAGCCATGGTGGCGCTCATAGACAAGGATTTGCTCCTTGTCGCAGAGGACGAGCACTTGCGCGTTGCCCCACTTGGCATAAGAGCGGCCTTGTGTGAAGTTTGCTTCAATCTCCTTGCTGTTCTTCATATAGAGCTTGCATTCGAATATGACTTTTGCCTCAAGGTCTTCGCCCTCCCCCTTGATGTGCAAGCAGAAGTCAGGCCGTTTGGCCGAGCCCCGCCCAGCCTTGAAATGCACCTCGGGTTTATAGTCCACGTTCTCCTTCCAACCCATTGAATTGAGCATGGGACGGAGCAGCTGGTTCGACACGTCGCTTTCACGGGCAATCGTGACACCTTCAGGCAGCTCCGGAGCATACAACTTTGGAAGGCAGCCGGTGTCGAAGCCTTTCGCTTCCCAGATGTCAAGGAAGTGCTTGTAGTCATCGCCGCTCACTGTCCACCCGTTTACGCCTTGGAAGTTTTTGTTGATGAGCTTTCCCACAGAGGAGCCCGGACTCTTGAAGAAGTCGTCATGCTTCAACTCCTCCAGCGTGATGGGCGGAACGTCGGTCTTGTGCCCAGCGTATGTGTTGGAATAATAACCGAAGAAAGGGTCAACTATTCCGTTTTCGTCTGCACGCCAAATGGCAGTTATAGCCTTGGTTGGGAATTTCTCGTAATGAATGAGGATGTCGCCACGCTTGGTGTCAGGATTAGCCTGCCAAAATCTATAGTTTGCATCTTTCTCGCCGTCCCCGCTTGTCCCACCTATGAGCCATGCCTGTGACGGTTCGGGCAGGGGCTCTTCCTGCGTTTCTGCATGGCCTTGCGAATACTCGAACATGAGCGCGCAAAGCTCGGCAGGAGACAGGTCGTTGTCTATTCGGAACTGATAGACAATCCTGCATATCTCCATATAGTACATGCAGCGGTCTTTCCAGTTTGTCCTTGATGGAATTTCTGGAAGTTCCAGTGCGTATTGGTCGAAGAACTTTTGCAACGCAATAAAGTTCATCACGAAGAGGTTGGGGAAGAAGAACTCCGGGCTTGCCGCATAGAGATTGAGCGTAATGGGCAGGTCGTTGGTTACGCTTGCTCTGTATGATGGGTCTACCATTGCAGCATAACCCTCGTAGAAGTCAGCAGCCTCGTCTATGTCTGTAGGCATTTCAGAGAACGTAAAACGTGTCAGATCCTTATAGAATGCGTCGATGTTGTAATTCAGCAATTCCTCGTCTTTCTTTCCGGAGTTCTCAATGTAGTTCGGGTCGAAGCGACGAATCAATTCAAGTTGTTCTTCAAGCGTTGCATCGAGCGAGGCGGCTTTTTCAAATGCAGGTATCGTTTTTTGTCCCCTGCGCCCTTCCTTATAGTCCAGCCAGTTGTCTGTAATGACGGATGGAGCATTCTGCTTGGCGGCACCATCGTGGTTTGATGCCTCTCTTATTCCGCTGATGGTGTACTCGACAGCGTAAAGAGGCCATTCCTTGCCCCGGTACAAGGTTGATGCAGGCTGCATCACTTGCTTCCCTTCTTCGTCAAGAATTTCGTTCCCATCCTTGTCCACAGAAGGAGCCGTAGCTTCAAAAGCCTCTGTCTTGTCGACTTTGGCCTCATAGTATTTGCCATCCGTTGACAGTATTGCCATCCCGTCAAACTTTTTGGGCACGGCAATGCCGTCATCGTCGAGCGTCATGTTGCCTTCCGCGTCAGTCTCCACGAAACGCTTGTAGGACATTGGCCACGTCTCCACTAGGAAGGACTTTCCCTTGCCACTGATGAAATCGTTGACAAGAGAGTCCTTCATGATGATTTTCAATTTACTCATATTTCTTCTTTCCTATTAGATGTTGCTTTTATTTGTTATCTTCTCAAGTATATAGCAGTAATCGTGACTTGATGTTTGTGTAGCAGGACCGCTCAGAGCGTCTTGTAGCCCGTGTTCTTCTTCGCCCATTCCATCTGGGGCAGGCCCTTGGCAATCTCATTGCGGATTTCCTCCTGGCGGTCGATGGACTGTGTGAGCATCTTCCTGACGAGGTAGT
>CAZVWX010000036.1:0-8467 GCA_964631105.1 uncultured Prevotella sp.
AAGAAGGCCGTTCTTCAAATCGATGGGAGAATAGTTGACAATGCAAGTCGGCTTTTCATGACGGGAAACAATGCCCGGCCTGCACTTTCCGGTGAATGTTCACGGCCAGGAGCCGTGCCTGGTGCCGGCCGGTATGGCGGGAAACGGCATGGAAATCACACGCCCCCATCGCCGGATGTCGGGCAGACGTTTCCGTAACTTGCGGAGGTAGCCACCGTCGGCAAAGCCATTCACTCCGCCAAAGTCCACGCAGATGTCATGCTCCCAGTGCTTTCCTGTGCATTGGCAAGGATGAACACCGAGAGGCGTAAGATGGGTGAAGGAAACTTGCGCATGGTCATACTGGTTTTAGAATGCCCATCCGAAGCTGATCTGGAAGTTCAGCGAGAACTTGTGGAAGTCGTCGCTGAAGTGCGGATTGATGGCGTGCTTGCCGCCGAAGTTGAATGCCGGGGTGAGGCCCACGCGGAAGAAGAACCCGCTGTTGGCAACGTGGCGGTAGGCGATGTCGCCGAAGAAGAAGTAGCCGAACCTTTTTTTCGACTTCGCGTCCACATCACTATAGATGAGGTATGCTTTCTGCTCGTCGTCGTCAAAGTAAGTATAGGCGCCGTCCGGCAGGAGGCCGCTGCCGGCCTCATAGCGGTCGTAGTCGGCCTTTGTAATCTCTTCCTGGCTGATGTGCCACAAGTTGTAATGCCCGTTGTATATGCCGAGGCTGGCGCCGAGTCCGAGCTCAAGGCTGTTTTTGTGGCTGCCCATGAGCAAGTTCACCCCCACGGGAACGGCCCAATAGCGTGTGTCCTCTGTGTAGGTGTCGGTAAATCCTGTCCTGTTGGTGTAGGCAAAGCTCAGTCCGGCGCGCCATCCCCAGCGCGTGTGGCTGTTGAAACGGGCGTCGTAGTTGGCGCCCACCTCGGTGGAGCCGCCAAAGAGCTCCAGATAGACAGCCTGGTCTTTCTCCTTTTCTTCATGGCTCTCTTGTGCCCCTGCCGTCATTGCCAGACTGATGGCAAGCAAAGATAATAATAACTTTTTCATTTCTTCAATAAGGTTGTTGCCAATGGGTCTGCTTTATTCCGATGAGAGGTCGGAGATGATCTTGCGGTACATGCTGTACATCCGTATGCGGCTGATGTAGCCGATGAGCCGCCCGTCGACATCCACCACGGGCAGTTGCGCGGCGTCGGTGGTGTCGAACTTCTTCATCACCTCCGTCATCGGGTCGTTGGTTCCGATGACGGCCGCCGGGGTCACCATGAGCTGCCTGACGGTGTATTTCCCATAGAGTTCGGTGCGGAAGATGATGTTGCGGATGCGCGTCACGTCGATGATGCCCAGCAGCCGTCCGGCGTCGTCGAGCACGGGCAGGAAGTTGGTGTGGCTGCGGCTGATTTCCTGCACCAGGTTGCGCATGGACAGGTCGGGCTTCACATAGGAGAAGTCGCGCTCGATGATGGAGTTCAGGCTCATCAGGGTGAGTGCGGCCTGGTCGGTGTGGTGGGTGAGCAGCTTGCCCTCGCGTGCCAGCCGCAGGGCATAGATGCTGTGGGTTTCGAAGATGTTGGTGGTGAGGTAGGACGAGATGCAGACAATCATGAGCGGCATGAAGAGCTGGTAGCCGCCGGTGAGCTCGGCGATGAGGAAGATGCCCGTCAGCGGTGCGTGCATGACGCCGGTCATGACGCCGGCCATGCCCATGAGGGCGAAGTTGTTTTCGGGCACGTAGATGCCCACCTGCTCCATGTTCCACAGGCGGCTGAAGAAGAATCCGGCAAAGCCGCCGATGAAGAGGCTGGGGGCAAAGGTGCCGCCGCATCCGCCCGAGCCGTTGGTGGCCGACGTGGCGAGCACCTTGGTGAGCATCACCAGGCCGATGTAGACGATGAGCAGGTTCTCGTGGCCGTGGAAGAGCGACCCGTTCATCACCTGCCCCCAGTCGGCCAGGGTGTGGCCGCTGAGCAGGATGTTGACCGAGGAGTAGCCTTCGCCATAGAGCGACGGGAAGAAGAAGATGAGCGTGCTCAGCAGCAGCCCTCCGCACACGAGCTTGATGTAGGGGTGGCGCGAGAGCCGTGCGAACTGTCCTTCGCAGAAGGTCATCATCCGCACGAAATAGAGGCTCATCATTCCGCAGAAGACGCCCAGCAGTATTCATGCGGGCGCGCGTTCGATGACCCAGGTGTTGCTCAGCGTGAAGTTGAAGAGCGAGGCCTGTCCGGAGAAGATGTAGGAGAACACGGTGGCCGTGACGCAGCTGATGAGGATGGGGAGCAGCGACCCCATGGTGAGGTCGACCATGAGGATTTCCAGGGTGAACACCAGTCCGGCGATGGGGGCCTTGAAGATGCCGGCGATGGCGGCGCTGGCCCCGCATCCCACGAGCACCATGAGGCGCTTGCTGTCGAGGTGGAACAGCTGGCCCAGGTTGGAGCCGATGGCGCTTCCGGTGAGCACGATGGGGGCCTCGGCTCCCACGGAGCCTCCGAAGCCGATGGTGATGCCCGAGGCGATGACCGAGCTCCAGCAGTTGTGGCTCTTCAGCTTGCTGCTTTTGGTGGAGATGGCGTAGAGCACGCGGGTGATGCCGTGCGAGATGTTGTCGCGCACGATGTATTTCACGAAGAGCGAGGTGAGGTAGATGCCGATGATGGGGAAGAGCAGGAAGAGCCAGTTGTAGGTGTTGGTGTGGAATCCCGACGTCAGCATGACCTGGATTTGGTGGATGATCCAGTGGAGCACGTAGGCGGCCACGGAGCACAGGAAGCCGATGGCCATGGCCAGGATGAGCGTCATCTGGCGGTCGGAGAGGTGCTCCTGGCGCCATTGCAGCATCCGCCCGGTCAGAGTGTCCGGTTGTTCTGTGGTGTTGGCTTGCGTCATCCGCTTAGTTCATTTTGCAGGATTGTGGCAGACGGTAGCCGTTGAGGAAGTCGGCGGCCCTCATGCGCTTCTTGCCCGCGGGTTGCAGTTCTTCTATTTCCAGCCACTCGTCGGCGCAGGCCACGGCCATGTGCGCCCCGTCGGTGCGCATGGCGCCGGGTGCGTCGTGCGTGGCAAGCCCCGTCTTGCGGGTGGCGAAAAGTTTTGCCCGCCCGTTCTTCAGGAGGTTGCCGGCCTCGTCGCACAGGGTGCTCCATGCGCAGGGGTAGGGGCTCAGGCCGCGCACGAAGTCGTAGACGCGCTTGGCGGGCTGGTTCCAGTTGACGCGGCATGTGTCGGTGAAGATTTTCGGAGCCAGGCGGAGCGGCCCGCTCGCCGGAGCCCATTGGTCTTGTGGCAGAGAGTCGACGTGCCCGTTGCCCACAATCATCTTGTCGATGGTGGCCAGCGCCGTCTCGGCGCCGAGCCTCATCAGTCCGTCGTAGACGTATTCCACGTTGGCGTCGTCGGGGATGGGGAACGGGCGCTGCATGATGATGCGGCCCGTGTCGATGTCCTTGTCGATGAAGAAGGTGGTCACCCCCGTCGTCTTCTCGCCGTTGATGACGGCCCAGTTGATGGGGGCCGCGCCCCGGTATTGAGGGAGCAGCGCCGCATGGACGTTGAACGTGCCGAAGCGCGGCATGGCCCACACCACTTCGGGCAGCATGCGGAAGGCCACCACCACTTGCAGGTCGGCCTTGAAGGCGGCCAGCTGGTCGAGGAATGCGGGGTCTTTCATCTTCTCGGGCTGGAGCACGGGCAGGCCTTTCGCGGTGGCATAGCGCTTCACCTCGGAGGGGCGCAGGGTGTCCTGGTGGCGGCCCACGGCCTTGTCGGGCTGCGTGACCACGGCCACGATGTTGTATCCGCCCTCGACCAGGGCGCGGAGGGTGCCCACGGCAAATTCGGGCGTGCCCATGAAAACGATTCTCAGCTCTTGCTTTGTCATTCTGTTCTGCCTACATGATTTGTATACGGTAGCCGATGGTGACTTGTGCGCTCATGTTGCGCGATTTGCCGAGGATGTATTGGGAGCGGCGCGAGTCGGCAAACTTGCGGACGGAGTAGCTGAACCGGCCGTCAATCACCCAGTTGCCCAGCGTGTAGGTCACGCCCACGGGAATGGCGAGGTCGCCTTCGTGAAGGTCGTCCTTGATGTTGTGGCTCGCGCCGTCGGCTCCCTTGTTGTTGGCGTCGATGAGCTGGTTCAGTTCCAGACCCGTATAGACGCTCCATTGCGCAACGGGATAGAAGTGGAGGGTGAAGTCGGTGTCAAGATAGTGGAAGGTGTAGTCGTAGACGTGGCCGGTCTCGTAGTCGGCGCCGAAGGCCTCGGGGTGGGCCAGGCCGGCGTCGTTGGTGCCTTTCATGGCGTAGTCCAAGGCTATCTTGAAGGAGACTTTGGGTGAGAGGTACACTTCGCCGAAGAGGCCGCCCGTGAAGCCCGGCTTCCACTTGCCGCCGAGCTGGGTGCATGTGCTGAAGTCGGCGCCGAGTTTCGGGCCGATGAATATATCCCATGGGGTGCGGCGGTTATGCCATTTCTCCTTGATCAGCGCCGACTGGCCCCACACGTTGGCCGAGGCCAGCAGCAGCAGGAGGGTGAAAAGTTGTTTCATTTGCTTTTTGGAATATCTGTTCTGCAAAAATAGCAGAATAAATTGAGATGACCAAATAAAAGGAAACAAAAAGGGAAGGCTCGTTGAAAAAACTCAGCGTGCCTTCCCTCTTTGCGTGCGTGTGGCGGCGGAGCCGCAGGCTGCGTGTGGCGCGTGCTCTTCCCCGCCGGTCGTGAAGCCGCCGGGCGGAGGGCGGAGGCTGTGGGCTGGCTGTCCTCAGCGCCGGCTCCACCAGTGCTTGCGGCGGGGCAGCTCGTCGGGCGAGGGCTTCCCCAGGCTTTCCCTGACGATTTGCCTGTAGCTCTTGTTGTCGTGGATGATGCGGTAGATTTGCCCCCAGTCGGGCAGCCCGCCGATGTTCCGGTCGTCGACGAAGATGTCGGCCTTGATTTTCCGGCTGAAGTAGCGGTTGCTTTCCGCGCCCCCCTCCTCGGGGTAGTCGCGGTTCACGGCCCAGAACTCCACGCCGCGCTCGCGGCACCAGTCGATGGCCTCTTGCAGCTGCTTGCCCTGGCGCACGCTCCAGAGGATGAGCTGGTGGCGCTCCTGCATGAGCATGCGCAGGGTTTGGGTGGCAAAGGGCAGCTCCTCGCCGATGGCGGGGTAGCGGTCTTGCACGATTGTTCCGTCGAAGTCTACTGCTATTTTCATTTCAGTTTCACTGACGTGTCGTTCTTGTCGCCGTAGCTGTTGCCGTAGTTGCCGTAGTTGCCATAGTGGCCGTAGCGGCCATAGCTGCTGCCGTAGGTGCCATAGCGGCCGTAGTGTCCGTAGCGGCCATAGCGTCCGTACTTGCCGTACTTGCCGTAGCCGTAGTAGTAGCCGTACTTCTTCCGGCTCATGTCGATGCCGTTGAGCACGATGGACATGTTGGGCAGCTTGCCCTCCTTGGCCAGCGAGTTGATCATGGCGAAGCTCTCCTTGGGCGTGAAGTCGGCACGGCACATGAAGACCGTGGCGTCGCAGATGCGTCCGATTTGCAGCGTGTCGGTGACCAGGCCCACGGGGGCGGTGTCGATGAGGATGTAGTCGTAGTGGTCGCGCAGGTGCTTGGTGATGGTGTCCAGGCTCGAGCGTGCCAGGAGCTCGGTGGGGTTGGGCGGCGTGGGGCCGGCCATGAGCACGTCGAGGTTGTTGTTCACGCCCGAGGGCAGAATCTGTGCCTTCACGTCTTCCCACGTGGGGTTGTCCTTCACCAGCAGGTTGGTCACGCCGTGCTGGTGGTCGTCAATCTCGAAGAGCTCGGCCAGGCGGGGCTTGCGGATGTCGAGGCCGACGAGGATGGCCTTCTTGCCCAGCAGGGCGAAGCTCATGGCGAGGTTGGCGGCGTTGAAGGTCTTGCCCTCGCCGGAGGTCGACGAGGTGAACATGATGACCTTCTGCCCCTCCTTCAGCATGAACTGCAGGTTGGTGCGCATGCCTCTGAAGATTTCCTCCATCTGGTTGTTCTCGTTCTCGTGCACCACGATGTCGGCCTTCGTCTTGGCCGAGTCGCTGGCGATGGCCACGTCGGCCAGGATGGGCAGCTTGGTGAGCCTGGCCACGTCGTCGTGCCCCTCAATCTTGTATCTGAAGATGTTGATGAGGAAGATGAAGATGGCCGGGATGGCCAGGCCGGCGATGAGGGCCACCATCATGAACACCGAGCTCTTCGGGCTCACCTTGCCGCCGGGCATCGGGCGGTCGATGAGGCGCCCCTTGTCGGCCGTGGCTGCCAGCGAGATGGAGTTCTCCTCGCGCTTCTGGAGCAGCATCAGGTACAGGCCCGACTTCACGTCCTGCTGCCGGCCGATTTGGTTGAGGATGCGCTCCTGCTCGGGCGTGTTGCCCACCTGCCCCTGGTATTTGTCGTATTGTCCGGCCACGCTGTTGCGCTGGATGTTCAGTCCCTGCTTGGCCTGGGCCACGGCGCGCCGGATGGAGGCCGTGAGGTCGTCGAGTTGTGCGGTGAGCGGGGTCACGGTGGGCGACGTCTCGCTTGCGCTGCGCAGGAGCCTGTTGCGCTCGAGCACGATTTCGTTGTACTTGTTGATGAGCTGCGTGGCGCTTCCGTCGGTCAGTCCCACGTTGGAGGGGAGGGTCTGGTACTTGTTGGCGGGCTGGTTCATGTAGTCGCTGATGGAGTTGAGCAGGGCCACCTGAGTGTTGGCCTCCACCAGCTTCTGGCTGTATTCGTTGGCTCCCGAGAAGGCCTGGGTGGCGTTCATCCTCAGCTCCACCATGTTGTTGCGCTTCTTGTAGCTTTCCAGTTGTCCCTCGGTGGAGCCCAGCTCGGCGTTGATTTTCTCAAGGCGCTGGTTGATGAACTCCTCGGTGCGCACGGCAATCTCGTTCTTGTCGATGTTGGCCTGCCGGTTGTAGACGATGGCCAGCTGGGTCAGGTAGTCGCACGCCCGCTGCGTGTTCTCGTCGTTGATGACCAGTTGGGCGATGGATGTCGACTTCGAAGTCTGGCTCACCGTGAGGCTTCCGGCGTATTTGAAGGCCATCATGTCGGGCGAGACGATGGACACCTTCTCCTCCTGTCCCTCGTCCATCAGCTCGCCGTTGCGCTGCAGGGTGAGCATGCCGGCCTTGGTGTTGATGTAGGCCGGGAACTGCGTGATGGTCTTGTCGATGGAGTAGGGCTGGCTGATGTGCTCCTTGTCGATGGTGCGCTGGTAGGTGCCGGTGACGTGGAACTTGTTGCCCTCGCGCGTGATGGACAGCGTGATGGGAGCCAGGAGCCTTTCCACCGACGCCCCGTCGAGGTCGACGGTGATGGGCTGGTTGCGGTAGAGCAGGTGGTCCTTGAACCGTCCCTTCATCTTGTAGGTTGTGTAGAGTTTCAAGTCGCGCACGGCGTCTTGCGCCAGGGTGTGCGAGTTGAGGATTTCCATCTCGTTGTCGATACCGTTCGAGTTGGAGATGAGTCCGAGCGTGGCCGAGCTCTCGATGCTGTTGCCGCGCCGCGCGCCCTGGTCGCTGTCCTTGATGAGCAGCTTGGCCGTGGCCGGGGAGATGGGAGGGGTGTAGCGCAGGTAGATGTAGGCTATGCCCAGGCAGATGATGAGCGATAGCAGGAACCATTTCCAGTTGAGGATGAAGGCGGTATAGATGGTGGAGAAGTCGAATGAGGACTCCTCTTCCTCTTCAAGCTGTGCGTCCTGGACGGTTACATTCTTGTTTTCTTCCATTGTCGTGTGTGTATTCTGTTTTTTCCGTTGTCTTACTTTTCTCCTTCGGCAAGCTGCAGCAGGTATTGGCCGTAGTTGTTCTTCAGCATGGGTTGGGCCAGGGTGCGCAGCTGGCTGGCGCTGATCCATCCTTGCTTGAACGCGATTTCCTCCAGGCAGGCCACCTTCAGGCCTTGCCGCTTTTCGATGACCTCGATGAAGGTGCTGGCCTCGGAGAGGCTGTCGTGCGTGCCGGTGTCGAGCCAGGCGAACCCCCTTTGCAGCGTCCTCACCTTGAGTGCGCCCTTCTGCAGGTAGGCTTGGTTCACCGAGGTGATTTCCAGCTCGCCCCTGGCGCTTGGCTTGATGTTTTTAGCGATGCCGACCACGCTGTTGGGATAGAAGTAGAGCCCCACCACGGCGTAGTTGCTTTTGGGGTGCTCGGGCTTTTCCTCGATGCTCAGGCAGTTGCCCTGCCCGTCGAACTCGGCCACCCCGTAGCGTTCCGGGTCGTTCACATAGTAGCCGAACACGCTCGCAAGGCCCTTGCCGGCGGCCTCGGCGCTCTGCTTGAGCAGTGCCGTGAAGCCCGCTCCGTAGAAGATGTTGTCGCCCAGGACCAGGCAGACGCTGTCGTTGCCGATGAATTTCTCGCCGATGATGAACGCCTGGGCGAGCCCGTCGGGCGATGGTTGCTCGGCGTATTCAAAGTTGACGCCGATGTTGCTGCCGTCGCCGAGCAGCCGTCTGAAGCCCGGCAGGTCGTAG
>CAZVWX010000036.1:8477-9487 GCA_964631105.1 uncultured Prevotella sp.
GGTGTCGAGATGATGAGGATGTCACGGATGCCGGCGAGCACGAACACTGAGACCGGATAGTGAATCAAGGGCGTGACGAAGACGGGAATCAGCAGCTTGCTGATGCCCTTGGTTATGGGGTACAGGCGGGTGCCCGACCCTCCTGCGAGGACTATACCTTTCATGTGCTGACTGTGTAAAACGGTTGTGAATATCTTTGTTTGTTACTCTTTCTTGTTGTTGGTTTTTTGATGGATGTTTGTCGGGTGTTACACCTTATTATATTATAATGTTTGTCGAGTCGGACTTTTTGAATCCTTCGCGCCGGCGAGGCCTCAGTAGGCGTTCTTGTCGGGAATGAAGATGGTCTTGAGCGTCATGGCGATGATTTTCAGGTCGAGCCATGGCGTCCAGTTCTCCATGTACCAGAGGTCCCTTTTCACGCGTTCCTCCATGTCGCTCAGCCGTTTGGTTTCCCCCCGGTAGCCCGTCACCTGTGCCCATCCGGTGATGCCCGGCTTGTAGAAGTGGCGTATCATGTAGTTGCTGATGAGCTCGCTGTATTTTTGTGTGTGGGCGAGCATGTGTGGCCGTGGGCCGACGATGCTCATGTCGCCCTTCAGCACGTTGAAGAACTGGGGGAATTCGTCGATGTTGGTTTTGCGCATGAACTCGCCGAAGGCGAACTTCCGCGGGTCGTTCTTGGAGGCCTGCAGGGTGTCGGCGGCCTTGTTTACGTGCATGGAGCGGAACTTGTAGCAATAGAAGATGTTGCCGTCGAGGCCTGTCCTTTGCTGCTTGAAGAAGACAGGCCCCTTGCTCGACAGCTTGATGATGGCGCCGATGATGGGGATGAAGGGAAGCATCACGGTGCAAACGGCGCCGCTCACGACGATGTCGAACCCCCGCTTCAGTGCGCGGTTCTTCCGCAGGAAGAGCGGGCTCTCGTGGTTGGTGAGCACGCCGATGCCCAGAATGCGGTCGGGGTGCAGGTGGATTTTCTTGTCGTGGAAGTTCTGCGGCAGGTAGAA
>CAZVWX010000037.1:0-9385 GCA_964631105.1 uncultured Prevotella sp.
ACGACAAGCACTATGCCCTGCCGTGGAAGCACGACGGCAGGAAGGTGTTCAAGGTGGGCATCAACTTCTCCACCAAGGAGCGCACGGTGACGGAGTGGAAATCTGTCCAGGCATGACCAGCAGCACGGGCGGTCCGGCGGTGGCGGGCTCCCCCTCAGCGTGGTTTCCCCTTTGCCGGGGCTTGCGCAGTCGTGGCTCCCGGAATGCATCCGCGGCATGTAGGGCGGTGAGGTCCCGGTGGAGCGTGTCTTCCGCCCGCTGGCTTGCTCCTCGTCAGGAGCAACCCGCCTTCATTGTCAACTATTCTCCCGTCGATTCCAAGAACGGCCTTCTTGCAAAGTGTAAGCGGCCTTCTTTGAGTTGAAGAACGGCCTTCTTCGAGGCAAAGAAGGCCGTTCTTCGGACCGAAGAAGGCCCTTCTTTGAAATGACCCCCTGTTTTTCTCGCATCTTTACAAAACGGTAAGCAAATCGTGGAACAAACTTCTCAGAATGTCGCAAAGCCTTGGAGGATTCTGGCTTTCTGATAAATCGGATTTTTCGAAGCGAGAGTAGGAATGTAAATATTTTCTCGATTCAAACCAGCAAGCCCATTCGTGCGTGCGATTCCCCCACTTGCGGGAGTCCAGCCTTGCGCCGGCCCCGCACGCCTCCCCGCCGCCGGCACAAGCGCATTGGCGGGCGCGGCGCCCCGGCGGCTCAGAAGTGGCAGGTGGCGCCGATGGTGATTTCGTAGGTGTGGCTGTGCTTGTTCTTGTGATAATGGTATTGCGTGATGCGGTTGTAGAAGGCCGAGCTGAGCAGCAGGTTCCATCCCCCCGCCACATAGATTTCATACCGCGGCGCGACGACGAGCAGCTGGGCGTTGCTCTTGTCGCCCTGCGCGTTCAGGAAGTGGGCGTCGAAGTCCGGGGCCTTGTAGTTCTTCTCCTCATATCCCTTCCATGTCCACAGCCGGTAGTACTCCATGTTGATGGCGAAGGTGCCGTACTTTTTGAATTGCAGCCGCGTGTTCGCCTTCCATCCGAAACCGCTCCCGATGTTGTAGTCGCGGTCGAGGAAGCTGTAGTAGTCGCTCTTGCTCCCCCCGAGCAGGATGCCGTTGATGAAGAGCCTCTGCTCCAGCAGCTTCAGGCTGCCCACGGCCGACATCTGCATGATGAATCCCGGGCCGAAGGCCGCCGTCTGGCTGATTTCGAACGGGTTCTTCATGTCAGAGCCCTTGATGCTGTCCGATGCGTAGTAGTCGAAGTGCTGGTAGACGCCCCATTGCGTGCGGAAGGCCTTCCCCTCGAAGATGGTCATGCTGTAGAGCCGCCCGATGAGGTGGATGTCGCTCACCACGGGCTGCCCGCCGAAGTTGAACCCCAGGTCGGCCGAGAAGTAGTCGTAGGGTTTGGTGGCCTCGTCGGCGAAGGCGTCGCCGTATTCCAGGTGGAAGCCCAGGCGGAGGTTGTGGCTCCCCCGCGCCAGGTGTCCCTCGTCGGCCACGTATCTCTCGCCGACGATGACGCTTGCGTCGACGGGAATGCGGCTGTAGTCGTGGTAGAGGTGGTGGTCGCCGCGGACGCGCCACGCGTCGCCGCTGAGCAGCCGGTTCAGTCCCCGGATGGGGTTGAGCAGTCCGCCCACCACCTCGCGCCACACGCGCGGCCATCCCCGCTTGCTGTCGTCGAGGACGAGCGCCGACGTGCGGAAGAACACCTCGCCGATGGCCGCCCCGCCCATCGACGTGGAGAACACGTCGTTGATGGCTGGCGGGTCGGTCTCGCCCCAGAACTCCCACATCAAGCTTCCGCCCAGGGCGTAGGGGAAGCTCTGCCAGAAGTTCATGCCGTTGGTGCGTGCGGCGTTGAAGTAGAGGTTGCCGTGGTAGGGGTGGGCGAACTGGTTGGTGGAGAAGAAGTCGTTGTCCCAGACGAACCCGTTGCGGAAGTTGCGGGCCAGCGAGGCGGGGTTGATTTTCGAGTAGCCCTCGCGCAGCACGAAGCGGTCGAAGGTCTGCACGAACACGTTGATGCCCGCCACCTCGGCCGCCGCCCACCAGGGATGGCGTGTCTGGTTGCAGGCCAGGTTGCAGGCGAAGAGGGCGTCCCTCATCACCGTGGCGCTGTCGCCGTGCTCCTCCTCGAAGGCCGTGGCGGCCGCCCTGGCCCGCTCGGAGCGCGTCCGCCTGCCGTAGGCCGCCTGCGGCTCGAAGTCCACGGTCAGCCCGCCCTCCAGGATGGGCTTGTCGCGGAACTTGCGGTGGTGGCTGTACCAGCGCGTGTGGCCGTAGCCGCCCGAGACGAAGGCCCCCACATAGCGGCTGAGCTGGTAGTCGGCGTTCACGCGTCCTTGGAAGGAGTAGAGCCGCTCGGGCCTGGTGGCCGTCTCCTCGCGGAAGGTCTCGATGTGCTCCACGCCCAGGTCGGCGCTCACCGAGAGTCGGGGCGTGATGTGGAAGAACTGTCCGATGCGGTAGCCCACGGCCGCCGAGTATCGCTCCGTGCCCAGTCCGGTGTGGTAGGAGCCCAGCGCCAGGATGTTGTATGTGCTGCGGTTTCTGAACCGCACGCCGAAGGAGAGCTTGTCGTAGTTGCCGCCGTAGGCCATGAACTGCATGCGCGTCTCCGGGTTCACGTTCACCAGTCCCACCCGCCGTCCGTGCGTGTCGCCCGAGATGTTCACCAGTCCGAGCTGGAATCCCTTGGGGTTTCGCGCGTTCACGTTGATGACACCCGCCTGCAGTCCGCGGAGCGTGTCAGCATAGTTGTAAACGCCCGCCTGCATCCCCCTCATGCCACCCGAGGTGATGTTCAGTCCGCCCGCCTGCACGCCCCCTTCCACGCCCCTGGCGATGTTGGTCAGCGCGAGCTGCACGCCCCTCAGGGTCATCCTCGACGTGTTGGAGAGCAGTCCTATCTGCGCCCCCCTCACGTCCAGGGCGGCGTTGACGCCGCCTGTCTGCAGGCCTCGCAGTTGCCCCGCCACGATGTTGCCCACACCGGCCACTTGCACGCCGCCGAGCGGTCCCAGCGTGCGTGCGGCCACACCGCCGATGTTCACCCCCGCCGACTGCCGTGCCACGCCGGCGTCGAGCAGTCCCAGCTGCAGGCCGTGCAGGGTGTCGGTCTGGCTCCACAGGCCGACGTTCACCGACGCCGACCGTGTGGAGTCGGCATTGCGCCAGGCCCCCACGCCGATGTTGGTGGAGTGGGGCGGCACGTGGTGGATGGTCTGGGCCTGTAGCGGCAGGGCTGCGAGCAGGGTCAGCAGCAGGGTGGGGAATCTCATGGACTGATGATTTTTGTTGTGGAGTGGCGGCGGAGCATAGTCCGGCGTATAAGGAGTTGGCTGGCCGGCCTGCTAGGCTTCGATGTCCTCTTTACAAGGCCTCGATTTCCTCCGTGGCCAGCCCCGTCACCTCTTGTATCGCTGCTGTGGCAATGCCGATGGATTTCATCTTCCTCGCGTTTTCCCTTTTCTCCTCAGCCCGTCCTTGCTTCAGTCCTTCTTTCATGGCGGTGTCCATGCCGTTCTTGATGTCCCTGTAGGCATTGGCGCTCTGCTCGTAGTCGCGCAGGTCCTTGTTGAACTCGGTGCCGAAGATGCGCTTGAATCCGAAGTCGGTCAGCGGGTTGATGTATCTTTCTCCTGTGTGTATCATGGTGCAAATATAGTCGATTTCGGTTGTTGAAGCAAATGTTTCCGCCAGTTTTTTCCCTTTTTGTTTCATCCGCCGGCCCCCCGCACCTTGGTTTCTTGACTTTCCTACTATATTTTTTTTGCAAGAATGATGGCGGTTTCCTTTTTTTTCCCTAACTTTGCCGATGAATCTATTTTCAACCTGAAACATATCCATACACACTAGTTATCATGATCATGAAACGAATATTTTTTGCGGCCCTGCTGGCTGTGCTCACCCTTGGAGCCTCGGCCCAGCGCTTCCAAGACCGGCTCGACCGCGGCCTCGTGGCCGTGAAGACCACTTCGGGCGTGTTCTGCTCCTGGCGCGTCCTGGCCGATGAATACTTCGGCGTGGCCTACAACCTCTACCGCGACGGCACGAAGCTGAACAGCACGCCCCTCACGGTGTCCAACTACAGCGACGCAGCCGGGACGGCCTCCAGCCACTACACCGTGCGCGCCGTGGTGGACGGCGTCGAGCAGGCCGACTCCAAAACCGCCGCCGTGCTCGCCAGCCCCTGGATAGAGATTGCCAAGCCCACGCGCACCTCTGTGGGGACGGGAGCCGACATCACCAGCAACTTCACCCCCAACGACGCCACGATTGCCGACGTCGACGGCGACGGCGAGATGGAAATCCTCGTCAAGCAGGTCAGCAATGTCAACAACGCCGGCTACACCGGCCCCGACTGGGACCGCATCGAGGTGCTCAAGCTCGACGGCACCCTGCTCTGGTGGATCGACTGCGGGGGCAACCTCTGGGACTTCCAGCACAACGAGACCAACATCGCCGCCTACGACTGGGACCAGGACGGCAAGGCCGAGTGCATCATGCGCGCCGCCGACGGCACCACCATCCATGCCGCCGACGGCTCCACCTACGTCATCGGCGACGCCTCCAAGCTCTACCGCGGCAGCGGCGACTACCAGTTCGTACACGAGGGAGGCGAATACCTCATCTATCTGAACGGGCAGACCGGAGCGCCTTACAGCATCGGGCCCTCCAGCCACCCCACCTACATGGACTATCCCCTGAAGCGCCTTGAGAGCGGCGAGACCGACCTGAACGCCGCCTGGGGCGACGGCTACGGACACCGCTCGTCGAAGCACTTCCACGGAGCCCCCTATTTCGACGGGCGCAACCCGAGCATCTTCCTCGCGCGCGGCATCTACACCCGCCACAAGATGATTGCCATCGACGTGGACAAGGCCACACACCAGCTCACCACACGATGGACGTGGAACTGCAACACCTCGGGCTCATGGTACGGACAGGGCTACCACAACTACGCCGTCGCCGACGTCGACCTGGACGGACGCGACGAAATCGTCTTCGGCTCGATGGTCATCGACGACAACGGACACGGACTCTCCACCTCCGGCCTCGGCCACGGCGACGCCATGCACGTGGGCGACTACAACCCCTACGCCCACGGCCTGGAGTTCTACGCCTGCAACGAGTCCAACCCCGCCAACAACTACCGCGACGCCACCACCTCGAAAATCTACTACCGCCTGGCCGGAGGCTCCGACGACGGACGCTCCATGATGGGCAACTTCACCAACCGCTATCCCGGGGCCATCGGCGCCTCGGGGCACGACACGCCCGTCAGCGCCGTGACCAACGCCCACATCGACGGACTGACGAAGAAGCCCGGACTCGACTACCGCATCTATTGGGACGGCGACCTCTGCGACGAGAGCCTCGACGCCGGCGACGCCACCGTCTTCACCATCTCCAACTACGACAGCGGCACGTCCTGGCAGCTGGAAGGCTCGCTGAGCAACAACAGCACCAAGGGCACGCCCTGCATGACGTGCGACATCTTCGGCGACTGGCGTGAGGAGGTCGTCGCCCGCACCAGCGACGGCAGCATCCGCGTCTACACCACCACCATCCCCACCAGCTACCGCCTGGCCACGCTGCTCGCCGACAAGCAATACCGCAACGCCATGGTCTGGCAGATGAACGGCTACAACCAGCCGCCTGCCGTGAGCTACTTCGTCGGGCAGATTGAGGGCATCACCGCCGCGCCGCCCGCCGAGACCAACCTCGGGCGCGACGAGGTGGCCTCGGGCGGCGCCATCGGCTCCAGCCTCGACGGCCGCCAGGTGCTGCTGGCCGAGGTGGCCGACATGAGCGTCAGCGTCGCCGACGGCGCGTCGCCCGAAATCCTCTTCGACAACGCTCCATCGTGGGTGCAGGGGCACGACAACAACAACAACATCACCCGCTCCTACTACCACCACACGCTCACCGGCGGAGCCTTCGCCGGAGCCATGCGCCTGGTGAAGCAGGGCGACGGCGAGCTCACCCTGCCCGCCGTGGAGCAGCGCTACACCGGGCCCACCGACGTCTGGGCCGGCACGCTCAGCTTCGACGGAACGCTCAACAGCCGCGTCTGGCTCAACCGCTTCGCAACGCTCAGCTCCGACGGCGGAAACTTCAAGAAGGGCATCGAGGCCGACTATGGCGCGCAAATCTGCCCCGGCGGCGCCGACAAGGCCGGAACGCTCACCACCGACTCGCTCATCCTGAACTTCGGCGCACAGGTCAACATCGACCTTTACAGCGACCAGTTCCGGGCCGACACCATCAAGGCCAACGTCCTGAAGGTGCAGAAGAAGAACTGGACCAACGGCAACGGGCCGGCCTACTCCACGCCCGTGCTCCACTTCGTCACCCATCCCGCCGAGGGCGAGGAGACCATTGCCGACGGCAAGTATCTCATCGGACAGGTGGGCGCGGTTTCCGGCAGCCTCGACAACCTCGTCATCGACGGACTGTCCGACTCGAAGAACACGCTCACGCTTGAGGACGGCAGCCTCTACATCACCATACGCAACTACAAGGCCGGCACCGTGACGTGGACCGGAGTCACCAACGGCACCTGGGACCTCGACGAGACTCTCAACTTCAAGGACGCCACAGGCGACGCCGTGCCCTTCGTGCCGGGCGACAGCGTCCTCTTCGACGACTCCTTCACCTCCGCCACGGCCACCGTCACCGGCACCATCGCACCCGCCGCGCTGGTCTTCAACAACACCAAGACCATCACCATCGGCGGCGACTCCATCGTCGGCGAGCCCGATGTGACGAAGAACGGCTCGGGCGAGGTCATCTTCACCGGCGTCAACCGCACGGGCAACACCACCATCAACGAGGGCAAGGTCACCGTGAACAGCCTGGCCAACAGCATCGGCCAGGACTACGGCTCGCTGGGCAGCATCGCCAAGACCATCACCGTCACCAACGGCAGCACGCTCAAGGTGAGCAGCGCCTCCACCGCCAACCAGCCCATCCGCATCGTCGGCGAGGGCTCGGTGGAGACGGCGGCCGACCTCACCATGAGCCGCGGCTTCCAGGGCGGCGGCACGCTCACCAAGAAGGGCTCGGCAGCGCTCAGCCTCGCGGGCAGCAACTCGCTCGCGAAGCTCGTCATCGACGGCGGCACGGTGAACTCGGCGGGCTCGCTGCCCTCCACGGTCGAGATGCACAACGCCACGCTCGTCGACCCCACCTGGTCGCAGACCAACTCGTCCAACCTCGTGGTGCCCACCGGGCGCACGGCCATCATCACGGGCGGCCCCTACACCATCTACACCGGAAGCCTCACGGGCGCGGGCACGCTCCGCTTCACCAACACCGGCATCCGCAGCGCCCTGCGCGGCGACTGGAGCCGGTTCGAGGGAACCATCGTCGCGGGCATGGGCAAGCGCGGCAGCTATGCCGCCACGGCTGTGGAAATAGACAACGACTACGGCATGCCGCTGGCCACGCTCAGCGTGCCCGACGGCGTCACCGTGAGCAGCAACTACTCCAAGGGATCGTCGCACGACGTGGTCGTGGGCAACGTCCAGGGCTCGGGCACGCTCTCGGGCTCGGGACGGTGGATTCTCGGATCCAACGACGGCAACATCACCTTCGGGCTGAACACCACCTCGTCCACGTCGCTCGTGAAGCGCGGAACGGGCAACTTCCGCGTGCTCACCCTGGGGAAGATTGATTCCAAGCTCGACGTGCAGAACGGCTACCTGCTCTTCAACGAGAGCTCGCTGCAGACCAAGCTTCTCGGCAGCAACCAGCTCACCGTGTCGAACAGCGGCAAGGTGGTGGCGCAGGGACTCATCCAGTCGGTGCAGCTCACCGACAACGCACAGCTCACGCCGAGCACCAGCGTCTTCACGCCGGCCAGCCCCACCGCGCCCGGAACGATTGCCACGAGCACCATCTTCCGCGCCAACGCCAACGCGCAGGTGAACTTCCTCATCAAGCGCGGCGGCACCAGTCCGCGCAACTCCAAGCTGCAGGTGGGCAGCTACCTCTATCTCCCGCGCATCAACGTCGAGCTCACCAGCGACTATACGCCGGCCGTGGGCGACACGTTCACCCTCTGGACATGCTCGCGCGTGATGACCGCCCCCACCTCCATCACCCTGCCCGACCTGCCCGAGGGCATGTACTGGGACACCACCGCCCTCACTGACGGCAGCACCGAAGGCGTGCTGGCCATCGTCGCCACGCCCACCGCCATCAGCGGCGTCGCCACCGGCGGGGCCGTCGTGCCCATGACGGTCTACACCGTGGGCGGCGCCGAGGTGATGCGCCTGCGGGCCTCCACCTCCAGACTAGCCTCCACGCTCGCGGCCCAGGGCCTGGCTCCGGGCACCTACGTGGTGAAGAGCGCCAAGGGCGTGCGCAAGGTCGTGGTGAAATAGCCCCCACCCTGGCTTGCACTTCTTTTCTGCCGGCCCCCGCAGCGTGCGCTTGTCCGCTGCGGGGGCCGTGCCTTGCGGGCAAGCGCAAGCTCCCTGCTGCCGATGGACGGACAAGACGGACAGGGAGAAAGCGGCGGGAGGGCTCCCATACCATCCTATTTGTTTTGCTTTTTGATAAAAAATCTTTGTATTTTGACACTTTCGCACTTTCCGCTTTGTGGTTTCCACCTTATTTAATATTTTTGCATTTGGAAAGTCTATGATGTGAAATCCTAATTTTATTATTTAACTTTTAATATTTCATCTATGAGTAAACGATTACTCCTTTCATTAGCGCTGGCTTGCGCAGTTGTCGGCTCGTATGCTTACGAGGTGGGCAGCTACATCTTCACGCCCAGCGCACGCCTGAAGGTGGTCAGCGAGAACTCGCTCGTCAACGGCTCGTTCGCCTCCGGCACCACAGCATGGCTGGCTGCCGACGGCTCGTCGGCCATCAACGCCGAGTACTGGTCGATTGAGGAGGGCGCAGGCCCCAACGGCGAGAACGTGCTCCAGAGCCTGAACGGCGGAGCCGAGCTCGACAACTACATCTACCAGTCCGTGGCCCTCTCGGGCGGCAACACCTATGTGGTGTCGTTCCAGGTGAAGGGTGTCTCGAATGTGGGCACCGCCATCGTCACGGGCAATGCCAACTATGTCGACGCCTATGTCAACAGCGACGGCTCCCTCAGCAAGACCGCCGACGGCTTCCGCCAGATTTTCACGGCTTCCGACAATGTCATCACCACTTCGTGGGACGCCATCTCCGACACCATCCAGGCCAATGAGGACTGCTACCTCATCGTCGGCGTGGGGCGCCTCGACGCCGGCTCGCAGGTGACGGGCTTCACCGTGCAGCAGGTGCAGAACGTCTACGACACCCGCATCGCGCAGGCCCGCATCGACTACGACAAGAAGCTGCTGGCCCTCTCCGAGTTCACCGTGCGCGACGAGACCTT